>JBEQBN010000310.1:0-2506 GCA_041639775.1 Halapricum sp. | reverse complement strand
ATTACGTGGTTGTAACGGTCAGAAAACAACCCTAAAGACCGGATTGAAGACCTCAATTCCGCGCTGGCCGTGTCGCGGAATTTGGAAATGCGACTCCTCTCAAAACCGTCTATTGGGTGTGAGACGGAGTTGTCGGGCGGTAGTGGAGCCGCCGACTCTCACGGACGCACCGGGCGTTCGGGTGTGAATTCCAGCCAACCCGTTTGGGAAGGTCAGGAGGAATTAAATTCGCCTGCAGGTGCGGTGTGGCCCCAAGACGGTGAAGCCTCGAGGCTTGCCCCCGAGGTACTTCACGGGTATAGTGCAGGTGGCTTTCGAGCTATACTTTTAACCGTTCACGAACCGTCACCCACGCGTATGGACCGAGACCGCCGTGGCGACTCCACTCCGGACGCGACGCGTCCGTCGGACGATCAGCCGACGCCGCAAGTCAGTGGCCCGGCTACGTCGACTTCGGCCGGTGTCACGGCATATCTTGACGACATCATCGCTGTGGTCGTCCCTGCAGCCCACCCCGAGGTCGCACAGGCGCTCGCGACTGGGGCGCTCAAACATCGTGACAGACGCCCGTCGATGCCGGATACTGTCACCCCCGAAGAGACGTTTGACCTCGTCCGAGATTTCGATGCGTTCGATCTCAGCGAGGTCACCGACTGGGCGAACCTCCCGAACACGGCCCCTGTCGACTCCCCGCTTGGCGAGAAGTTGCTCGGGCAGATTCGGGGCGTGATCGACTGGGGCCACGAGCAAACACTACTGTACGACCAGTACGGTAACGCTTTCGAGACGCCGGCCGCTCTTGAGTCGTATCTCGACGAGCACGACCACCTCTATCTCGTGTTGGCTGTCGGCTATTTGCTTTCCGAGCCGGAGAAGTAACGGCCGTCCTGCCAAATGTTCGTCCCACTCGTCCCGTCAGTCTTGTATACGCCGTGTGCAGTCGCGATATGTGTCTCGTCGCTGTCGAATAGCTCTACCTCTGTGACCGCTAGTGACCCGCCATCTCGGAGGACGTCCGCCACGGCGTACACGTCGGTCGTCGCCGGCGCGAGGTAGTCAATCCGCATATCGATCGTCGGGACAAGTTCGCCGGCCAACGAGACGACCGCGGCGTCGCCGACGGTGTCGGCCAGTGCAAACGTTGCTCCACCGTGAACGACGCCCGTTTCCGGATTAGTCGTGTGGTCGTCCGTAACGTGCAGTCGCCCCTCAGCGTGTCCGTCTTCGGCCGCTGTGAGTTCGATCCCGAGCAATCGCGTGAACGGCATCTCGTTGAATAGCTCGACCGGATCCATTGGCGACCGGCACGCTCGCCAGCGCTAAAAGCCTGTCCCGGCCGGCGGATGCTGCTGATACTGCCGCTCTGTCCGTGTCGACCGTCTTCGTTAATCCGGACGAGGTAACGGCTGCTCGCAGCTCCCGTTGTATCGAAGGAGCACCACGTACTGGTTGGCTCGCAGTTCCTGCTCGTCGGAGTATTGATCGGACTGGGGATAGATCCCCAGCGGCAGGATCTCGCTGACCGAGCCGGGCGTCGGCCGATCCGGGGCGTACTCCGGCGGTCGCTCACCGAACTCCGCGACGATATCGTAGCCGTAGCTGCCGTTGAGCAGCGCCCGGACGTGTGTCGCTCGCTCCTCGGTGTTGTGACGAACGTACGCACTCCGGTGGTCGTCGGGCACGTCCCGGAGGTACAACAGATCCCGGTAGGACAGTTGCACGTACTCCGGACAGGGCTCGAGCGAATCCCGGTCGTCGCCGGCGTAGGGGTACTGGGCGTCGATCCAGTGGGGCGTCGCCGACTCCTCGAATCCGCGGGTGTAAAACTCCATGGTCGCGTTGCGCTCGACGTTATCGTCCATCCAGTCGACCGCTTCGGCCCGCGGTGTCGAAGCGTATCCCGCCGCGCCGACCGCGGCGTACGCACCTGACGTGACCAACAGGACTGCGACGATCGGTCGGGCCAGGGCAGGCCGACGCTCTTGGAGTCGCGAAATCCCGTCCGCGAGAAAAACAACGAGTAGCGGCAGCGTCGGCAGCAGGTGGTGTGGCCGGAAGTCGTGCCAGCCCGTGAGCAAGAGCGTGTACAGGCCAAGATAGGCGACCAATACGGTCGAACCCCCGGTCAGTCCCTTTCGAAGGCGGGCAAGCCCAGCGCCCAGGCCGGCCATACTCGCGAGAAACAGCGGGAGTCCGAAGACATTGACATAGCCCCGCAGGAACCACCACAGGATGGAGGCGTGGGGGCCGTTCTGGGCCGACACCCGATTCGCCGGGTGGCCGACGATCCGGATGAGAAACTCGACGACGCCGCCGACCAACAGCGTCGGGAACCCGAGCAGTAGGACGACCGCGCCGACGGCAGCCCCGTCGATCAGCAGATCGCGATCGTCAAACAGTCGCCGCCAGGAGTCGCCCTCGCGATAGATCCGCAGCAGGTGTGCGATCGCGATTGTGAACACGATCGGCGCGGTCGTCAGTTTGAGCGCCATCGCGGCCGCACCGA
>JBEQBN010000309.1:0-2512 GCA_041639775.1 Halapricum sp. | reverse complement strand
CAGTCCGGTGCCACCGATCCGGGACTTCGGGATCGTCAGTTCCTTCGGGATCGTCGCCGCGTTCCTGGTCTTTGGCGTCCTCACGCCGGCACTGAAGATCGAAATCGACGAGTTCCTCGAAGCGCACGGGATCGACCGGACGAAACGCGCCATCGGAACCAGTGGCGGACGATTGAGTCAGCTACTCAAAGTCGGGTCACTCGGTGCAAAGCGGTCGGCCCCGGTCGTGATCGCGATCGCGCTGTTGCTCAGCGCCGGCGGTGTCTACGGCGCGACGCAGGTCGATACGTCCTTCTCACAGGAGGACTTCCTCGCTGAGGACCCGCCAGGCTGGACGGAGAACCTGCCCGAACCGTTCGCGCCCGGCGAGTACAACGCCAAGGCGAACCTTGAATATGTCAACGAACGCTTCCAGCGCCAAGACGCACAGGCGAGTATCCTGCTACGCGGAGATGTCGCGAGCGACGGCACGCTGGATGCGATCCAGCGATCCCAGAGCGAAGTTGCCTCGAAGGACATTACACAACGGCTCTCAAGCGGACAGGCGTCAATTCAGACCCCACTGACTGTCCTCAACGAGACACGTGCCACCTCCCAAAGTGATGCGTTCAACCGGACGTTCGATACCGCCGATACCGACGACGACGGTATTCCGGAGGAGAACCTGACGGCCGTCTACGACGCGCTGTTCGATGTGAACCAACAAGAGGCCAGTGCGGTTCTCGCCCAGTCTGACGACGGCAATTACACGGCTGCGCGGCTCGTCGTCAACCTGAAGGGGACCGCATCCGGCGCGGAGACGACCGAACAGCTTCGAAGCGTCGCGACGAACGCCGAGACCGAACAGTTCACCGCTATCGCGACCGGCCAGACGATCCTCTTCGAGATTGTCCAGGACCAGCTACTCGACACTGTCTTGGAGAGTCTCCTGATCACGCTCGTCTCCGTGTTCGCGTTCCTGATGATCGTCTATCGCGTCACCGACGGGAGTGCAACACTTGGGTTTGTGACGCTGATCCCGGTCGCACTGAGCGTCTCCTGGATCCTCGGGACGATGTACCTCGCCGGGATCCCGTTTAACGTCCTGACCGGGATGATCACCAGCCTTACCGTTGGGCTCGGCGTCGCTTACAGCATTCACATCTCCGAGCGATACAACCAGGAACTCGAACGGCACGATTCAGCTTGGGCCGCCCTCGAACGCAGCGTCACCGGCACTGGCGGCGCGCTGCTCGGAAGCGCGGCGACGACCGTCGGCGGGTTCGGGACCCTCTCGATCGCACTCCTGCCGTCGCTGCAGCAGTTCGGGATTATCACCGGCCTCACGATCATCTACGCGTTCCTCGCGAGCGTACTCGTGCTCCCGAGCCTGCTGGTCGTCTGGACGCGACTGGTCGGGCCATCCGAGAAACTGGACGTGCCCGCGGACGCTGACCTCGAAGGCGAGTAGCCCCCACTCGGCTCCGCACAGGTCAGTCTCTCTTTCGACGTACCAGCCGAGATAGCCGCCGAGAGCGCTCAGTCCGACGACGTAGACGGCCGAGGCCAGGAAGGCGAAGATCACAAACACGACGACGAGTAAGAACGGCAACACGGCGGTCGCTCCCGAGAACGCACCGACTTTGAGTGCCGTCGAGGAGTCTTCTTTCTGCAGGTATCCCGCGACTGCACCCCCGAGCACCGGCGAGCAGGGGATGAACGTCGTGACGACCGTGACGACCGCACCGATCACTGCGTTCAGGCCGGTATCTCCGTTTCCTATGCACAGTAGCTGATCAGCCGCTCACGTGAACAGTTCGGAGACAGAAGCAACTCTCGACGTACCTTCCCGACGAATCGCTTCGAAAAACCGCGATCAGATCTCGCTCTCGAAGTCTTCGAGCGCGTAGGCGGGTTCGGCACCGCGGCGGTCCAGCGTCTCGTTGGCCAGCAGCCAGTAGACCACGCTCAGAGCCTTGCGACCCTTGTTGTTCGTGGGGACCACCAGATCGACGTTGCTGGTCGTGTTGTTAGAGTCACACATCGCGATGACCGGGATGCCGACCGTGATGGCCTCCTTGACGGCCTGGGCGTCGCCGATCGGGTCCGTGACGACCACGACGTCGGGCTCGATGTAGCCCTCGTAGTCGGGGTTGGTGAGCGTCCCGGGGATGAACCGGCCCGTCCGGGCGCGTGCTCCGACGGCCTCGGCGAACTTCTCGGCCGGGAACCGGCCGTACTGTCGCGAGGAGGCTACGAGGATCTGCTCGGGGTCGTAGTTCGCGAGGAAGTCCGCGGCAGTACGGATCCGGGAGTCGGTCATCGAAACGTCCAACACGTACAGTCCGTCCGTGCGGACCCGATGGATGAACCGCTCCATATCCGACGTATTCTGCTGGGTCCCGATGTGGACCCCGGCACCGAGATAGTCCTCGACGGGAATGAGGAGGTCGGCCTCTTCGCCTTCCGGCATAACGTCCTCGTCGAGAGCCGGCTCCTCCTCGGTGTCGGCCTCGTCGGCGTCTGCCGTCTC
>JBEQBN010000308.1:0-2522 GCA_041639775.1 Halapricum sp. | reverse complement strand
GCCGCAACGACGATCTCCGTCACGTCGCCGATCAATCCGTTGATGCGATCAAGTAGCCGCTGGAGACGTTCACGCTCGCGTTCGATCTGGAACTCGGCTTCCTTGCGCTCAGTGATATCCTGTTGGAAGGCGACATAGTTGGTCACCTCACCGGCCGAATTTCGAATTGGCGTGATTTTCAGTTGGTTCCAGAACAGCGTGCCGTCTTTGTGGTAGTTGCGCAGTTCGACCGAGACCGGTTCCGCAGCATCGAGAGCGTCCCTGATCTCGCGGGTCTTCTGGATTTCGGTGTCCGGGCCCTGCAGGAACCGACAGTTGACCCCGATCGTCTCCGCTTTAGTGAAACCGGTAATGCGCTCGAAGGAGTCGTTGACGTAGATGAGTGGTTCGTCCGGCAGTGTCGCGTCGGCGATTGCCATTCCGACCGGGGCCTCGTCCATCGCGCGTTCTTTGAGGCGCTGTTCTTCCTCAGCACTCCGGTCGCTGATCGGCATCCGAACCCGAGATTCGGCCTCAGAGCGAACCATCACGTGCTGTTCGATCTGCTCCGTGACGGCCTCGAGGACGTCTTCCTCGCTCGTCGGGACGTACGCAGTCACGTTCGCCTCGACAGCCTGACGGGCTACACTGCCGTCCTCGACAGCCGGCACGAGAACGACCGGAAACGACGGACGGTCCTGTCGCACCGCCCGCAGGAAGGCAAGCCCGTCGAAGCCAGCAGGATGGTAGTCGACGACCGCGCCGTCGACCTCGTTGTCGAGGACGCGATCCAGTGCCGCCGCAAAGTCAGTCTCGACAACGACAGACCCCTGAATCGCCCCGTCAAGGCCCTCGGCATCGACCGGGCCGGACTGGGGGGCGTCGCTCACGCGCAAGAGTCGCCGCGTCTCCGCCACCGCGTTCATACCCTCGCGTAGTGGTGGGGGGTCATTAAAAGCGACCCTTGACAACGCGGGGCAATCGCGCGGCCAGCCCACTCCGCGTTCGGTCCCCGACGACCGCTTCGGCGACGTGTTGGCCGCTGATCAGCGTCATCGGGACGCCGATCCCCGGATTGGTGTAACTGCCGACATAATAAAGCGAATCGAGGTTGGCGGCCCGGTGTGCCGGCCGGAGCGGCCCAGTCTGGCGCAGCGTGTGAGCCAACCCCAGCGCCGTCCCTTTGGGGTAGTTGTACTGGGACCGATACTCGGAAACACAGACGGAGCGCTCGAAGACGATCCGATCGCGCAGGTCGACGCCGACGTTTTCGGCCAGTTCTTCGAGGATCGTCTCGCGATAGCGCTCACGGGTCTCGCTGTCGTCGTCTAGCCCCGGTGCGATCGGGACGAGGATCACGACCGCGTGGTGGTCCTCGGGCGCGACAGTGTCGTCAGTCTTTGAAGGGACCGAGAGATAATAGGCAGGATCCTCGGGCCAGGCCGGCTCCTCGAAGATCGACTCGAAGTGGGGGTCCCAATCATCGGGGAACACCAGCGAGTGATGAGCGAGCGGTCCCACGTCGCCTTCGACACCGAAGTAATACATAATCGCCGAGGGCGCGTAGGTCTTGTCGTCCCAGTAGTCGGGTTCGTGGTCGCGTTTAGCTGGCGAGAGCAGTTCTCGCTCGACGTAGGCCGGATTGGCATTGGCGACGGCCACATCGGTCCGATGGCGGCCCGCAGTCGTCTGCAGGGCGACACCGGTGGTCGTGTCCTGGATATCGGTCACCTTGCGGCCGGTCTGGTACTCGACGCCTAACTCCTCGCCGAGTGCCGCCATCGCCTCGACGACGCTGTACATCCCGCCCTCGGGATAGTAAACGCCGAGGTTGTAATCGACGTGGGCCATAAGGTTATAGAGGCCGGGCGTGTTGTGCGGCGAGCCACCCAGGAAGACAAGCGTGTACTGGAGCAACTGCTGGAGTTTCGGCTCCTCGAAGTACGACTCGACGTGCTCCTGCATCGACCCCAGCAGCGAGAGCCCACGTCCGGCGCGGGCGACGTCGCGGTCGATCATATCCCGGAACCGAGAGCGGTCCTCGTAGACGAAATGTTCCATCCCGACGTCGTAGGAGTATTCGGCGGTGTCGAGATACTCCTCGAAGGTTTCGCCGCCGCCGTCCTCGTAGGCCGCGAAAATGTCCCGACACTGATCGAGATCAGGTGTCGTAGTTACCCAGTCACAGTCGGCATCGACCTCGTCGCTGTAGGGCGAGCCCTTTCCCGGCTGGGGTTCGCTGTCGGCGTAGAACACCCGGTAATGGGGGTCGAGTCGCTCCAGGTCGTAGTACTCCTCGGGCGTGCGGTCGAAATGGCCGAAAAACCGCTCGAAGACGTCTGGCATAAGATACCAGGACGGGCCGGTATCAAACCGGAACCCGTCTTCTTCGATGAGGTTCGCCGCGCCGCCGAGCTGTTCGTTTTGCTCGAGGACGGTCACGTCGGCACCGGCGTCAGCCAGATACGCGGCCGACGCAAGCCCGCCGAAACCGCCGCCGATCACTGTCACGTCGTCGCCGTCAAGTGGGGTATCGTCGAACA
>JBEQBN010000307.1:0-2523 GCA_041639775.1 Halapricum sp. | reverse complement strand
CTTCCACGAGGTCGAGGATCCGATCCGTCGGGCCGAAGCGACGTATCTCTACGACGACGCCGAGCGACTGCTCGCCGATCTTGAGGGCCCGATCGGTGTCGTCACTCACAGCCAGCCACGTCTGACCGAGGCCGCGCTCGATCACCTCGATATCGCGGAGTGGTTCGACACCGTCGTCTGCTGTGGAGACGATATCGGCTGGAAGCCGGATCCCGGCCCCGTCTATCGTGCCCTGTCCGATCTCGCCGTCGCTGCCGAACGGAGTACGATCTTCGTCGGCGACAGTCTCTCGGACGTGGGCGCGGCCTGGAACGCCGGTCTGACGGCCGCTCACGTCGAACGGTTCGCTCCACGCGAACGCGGCCACTGCGTGCTCGCAGACCGTCGAGTCAATCGACTGGACGGACTGCTGTCATAGCGTCGCCGCGACCACCGTGTTTTTGGCCCTACCGTCCTAACCCGTTGGTATGTCAGCCCTGCGAGACGCGCTGCAAGAGTTGCCCGATGCGGTGTTCGCTGATCTCCTGGAGAGCGACGAGGCGTACCTGCTTGTGATCGATCTCCCGGGAGCGACCGCCGAGACCGTCGACGCGCACGTCGAACGGGGGCGCGTGGTCATCGAAGCCAGGCGCGAGAAGGGCCTACCAATCGAGTTCGAGTACGTCGAAGAGGAGCGATCGATGTTCCTCGATGTCGAGTTACCACTTCCGCCGGACGCGAGCGGCACGGGAGCCGAAGGGACTGTCGAAAACGGTGTCCTCGAACTCCGACTCCCGAAACAGACCGCCGATCCGTCGGCGACAATCCCGATTGACGAGGACTGAGGAGGAGGCCTGTCGGTGAATCTCCGCGCCTACCGGCGGTTCGTCACAGTCGTTCGCCAGTTTCTCCCGCTGGCGATCGCCTACGCACGCGACCGCCGTCGATATCTGTTGATCGGATCGAGTCGTCGCGTCACGGCCGAGCAGCGCCGCCAGCGTGCACAGGTGTTGCTCGAAACACTGCTGACGCTCGGACCGACGTTCATCAAACTCGGCCAACTGCTGTCGACCCGCCCGGACGTCCTCCCGCCGGAGTACGTCGAGGAGTTCTCCAAACTGCAAGACCGGGTGCCGCCCGCCGACTGGGAACGGGCTCGTGACGTCATCGAATCGGAGATCGGACCCGTTGAGGAGGCGTTCAGCGACTTCAATACCGAATCGATCAGCGGGGCCAGCCTCGGGCAGGTCTACTACGCTGAAGTCGATGGCGACCCCGTCGCGGTGAAAGTGCGTCGACCGGGCGTCGAGGACCTCGTCGAGGCCGATCTCCGGGTGATCCGGTGGACGCTGCCGATCGTGATGTACTTCGTCGACGATTCCCGGTCGTTCTCCCTGGAGACGCTGGCCGACGAGTTCGCCACGACGATCCGCGAGGAGATGGATTACGGCCGCGAGGCCGAGATGCTGACCGAAATCCGCTCGAACTTCGCCGAAGAAGACCGGATCGCCATCCCGCCGGTCGTCGAGAGCCACTCGACCGGGCGCGTGCTCACGATGGAGTACATCCCGGGCACGAAAATCGACGATATCGACACGCTTGAGCAGAAGGGGATCGACCGGACGCAACTCGCGGAGACCCTCGAGCGGGCGTACTTCCGGATGATCGTCGAGGACGGCGTCTTCCACGCTGATCCCCATCCGGGCAATCTCGCTGTCCAGGACGACGGGACGCTCGTGTTCTACGACTTCGGGATGAGCGGTCGGGTCGACCCGTTCATCCAGGAGAAGATCGTCGAGTTCTACACTGCGGTCGCCGAGCAGGACATCGACGCGATCCTCGACGCGTTGATCGAGATGGGAACGCTCTCTCCGGAGGCTGACCGGCAGGTGATGGCCGACGTGATGGAACTGGCTATCGCCGACGCCCGCGGGGAAGACATCGAGCAGTACCGGGTCCAGCAGATTGTCCAGCAGGTCGAGGATACGATCTATGAGTTCCCGCTGCGCCTGCCGGCGAACCTCGCGCTCGTCCTCAGGGTCGCGACCGTTGTCGAGGGGGTCTGTGTGACACTCGACCCCGACTTCGATTTCATCTCGGTCGCGACTGACTTCCTCCGGGAAGAGGGGTATTTCGAGGAGAGCGCCCGCCAGTTCGTCCGTGATCGGGCAACCGACGTGCAAGATGCTGCCCGTTCGACGGTCCGGATCCCGCCGAAACTCGAGTCCACGCTCGATCGGATCGAGCGCGAAGAGTTCTACGTGCAGGCCGACATCGAGGACTCGGACAACCTGCTCGACGTGCTCGCCGGGCGGATCGTCCTCGGACTACTATTGGCGAGTGGGATCGCCTCGACCGCGCTCCTGTTTGCACTTTCGACAATCGAGGCGACTGCCGTCGCCGGCGTGGGAAGCCTTTTCGTTGTAGTCTTGCTCTATCGGTCGTTCCGCAAACAGCGCGGGATCCGGGCAACGCCGCAGTTTACTCGCCAGCAGATGCGCCAGCCCAGCGGCGGTCAGGCGGATAACAGCCCCCCACTTGGCC
>JBEQBN010000306.1:0-2563 GCA_041639775.1 Halapricum sp. | reverse complement strand
AGCGCTCGACGCGGACTCGGATGCGAGCGTCGCCGTCGAGGACTCGACGACCGGTGCAAAGGCCGCGAAGGCCGCGGGGCTGCAGTGTATCGGCTACACCGGCGTCCACGACGGGATCGACCCCGAGGTCGTGGACACCGTCGTCGCGGATCCCGAGCACTTGCGGCGGGTACTGTTCGACCAGTTCGAGTGACCAGCCAGATCAATCAGACCGAGAAGACGGAAGCGTCATCGGCCGTACTCGCGGCCGACCAGCAGCGAGACGACGTGTGCGACGAGGAGGGCAACGAACGCGTTCATCGTCGCACCGTCCAGGCCCGCGAAGAGGAGAGGGATGTACACAAACGGTAAGACGATAGCTGTCCAGAAGCCGACAAACCGGACTGTCGGGGCGATTGTTGCTCGGACGGCCGCCAGGCCGAATCCGAGCGATTCTCGACGACTGGAAGACGCGTTTGACATCACGGGGACACCCATCAACTTGTACGCACCACCACCACATATAGGGGGACGACCGTTAGCGTCATTTTACGCGGGTAAAATCGGCCTTCTAGGACGGTTCCAACGGTATGCCACAAGTTGACAATGGGTGAAAAGCCGATTAGATCGACTGAGACATTTTATAGAGCGTTCTGAAGGCGTTTCGTCGAAACTAGGGAAGAGCGTTCGAACGCCACGTGTAGGGAGCCATTGCGGGTCAACTCCACGTCGCGCACCCGACTGTAGGCGGTCGTGAGGGAGTGTGGCATCGGCCAGACGGCGGGAGCAGCAGTCCTGGCAGAGAGATCGAGCCGGGACTATACGCTACCGAGTACTGTAACTGAACGAGTCTCGACGACCGGTTCCAGCGGGAGTTCGGGGTAGGCAATCTCGATCCGGAATGTGAGTTCGTCGGCGTCGCCACCGAAGATCCCAACGGGGAGCGTCGTCTCGCCGAGATAGCAGTCCGTCGCGGTCATCTCGACACCGTTGACCGTGACCCGGATGCCGGCACGAGCGCCACCGGCGACGTTTCGAACCGTCACCTCCTGCATACTGTTCTCGCCGCGACCGATCGTCTCCGGGAACGACCCCCACTCGACGACGACCTTCGGGAGATCCCGGGCGCGTTCCTGGATCCGTTCGGCGACGCCCTCGCTCAGTCCGGCAGCGGTGAGGGTCCCGCGGTCGGCGTCGAGGACGTCTACCGGCGTCGCGAAACCGGCGGCCGCAAGCGTCTTCGCCCGGCCGGAGCCGACGCCGTCGATCGCCGTGAGCCCGACCGCGCCTTCGCTGAGGCCGTGCTCGACGCGGGCCTCGACCCTGCGGGCCAGGTTCGCCGCGCTAGCGTCCGCGAACCGATCGAGGAACGCCCGGAGCGCGGCCAGCAGGCGAAGCGCGTTCTGTCGAATGATCCAGGAATCGCTTTTCAGTTCCGAAGGGACCGTCCCGTTCATACCCGAACGGAGGATCGCGTACACCTTCCGCGGGCCGGGGTCGAGCGCGTCGGCGCGGCCGCCCAGCACCGCATCGACGGCGTCTTCCTCGTCCTGGCGGGCCGAGACACTATCGAAGGCGTCAGCCTGTGCGACAGCCCTGAGAACGGCGTCGTCGGACAGATCGTCGGCGTCCTCGGCGAGATCCGCGAACGATCGAGCGGTGTCGAGCCGGAGGTAGAACTTCGAGGCGAGTCGACCCAGCGCCGTCGCGTCGACGGTCAGATCGTCGTCCATCTCGACGAAACCACGATCGACCAGGCCGCGCAACGTCGTCGAGGCGTGTTCCCGGAGGTTCGCGGCGTCGTCGTATTGTGCCGGAGCGCTCTCGGCTCGAACGTGATAGAAGGTCGTCTCCAGCCACGAGAGCACGTCATCGAGATCGTCGATCGTTCCCATCGCGATCTCGGCGTTGAGATGGGACTCGAGGTCCTCGGCCAGCCGGGACTCGATGTCCTTGCCGTCCCGGAGCAAGCGTCGGTACTTGTCGGCCTCGCTCCGATCGGCGACGACCCAGGCGTACCCCGTGTCGTCGTAGCCGGGCCGGCCCGCTCGCCCGAGCATCTGGAGGACGTCAAGGGGACTCATATCGACCTCGCCTTCGAGCGGGTCGTGATACTTGGTGTCTCGGATTACGACACACCGTGCGGGCAGGTTCACGCCCCAGGCCAGCGTCGACGTCGAGAACAGCAACTGGATCTTCCCCTCGCGGAACCACCGCTCGACGCGGTTCTTGTCCGCCCGGGAGAGGCCGGCGTGATGGAACGCAACGCCGTCCAGCACGGACTGGCGAAGCGTGTCGTTGCTCAACTCGGCGGCGTCGTTGTGAAAGTCGTAGTCGCCGCGAGCGCCCATCGGAATATCGCGTTCGACCAACTCGTCGCGTGCTTTCTTCGCGGCCTGGACGGTGTCCTGCCGGGAAGAGACAAAAACCAGTGCCTGGCCCTCCTCATCGAGATGCGGTTCGACGAGATCCATCGCGCGATAGAGCCGCCGGTACTTGTCGGCGAAGGCGTTGTCGCCGTGCGTGTAGGTCTTGACGTCGGCGTTGAGCGGGACCGGGCGGTAGGACTCGCCGAACTCGAAGG
>JBEQBN010000305.1:0-2591 GCA_041639775.1 Halapricum sp. | reverse complement strand
GTACTCGGAGTCCGTCGTGGAATCAGTCCGCGACGAGGCTCCGATGGCCTACAAATCGGCGGACGCCATCAGCGAGGCCATCGAACCGACCGCCGAGGTCGTCGACTGGCTCGACGCCGTCCACAATTTGAAGGCGAAGTGAGCGGGCGGTCCCTGAGTATCACAAATGATGCGGGCGTCTGTCGTGTATCCCGTATGAGTATTGACGACCTCGAAACCGACCCCGAAGACATCCCGCTCGAGGAACTCGTCGAGGCTCTGAAGGCCGGCGAGATCTCTTTTGAGGAGGTTCGAGAGAACGACGTACTCCGGCGGCGGATCGGTCGCCTCGTCGTCAAACAGGACATGGCAGAGCATCGCGACATCTACGACCGTCTCGCCGAGGTCTGAGGTCGATCTTCGAAGTCGGCTGTTCGTGGTCACGAATCGTGATCGGAATTCACTCCTCGGGGACGAAGACGTACATGTGTCGAATGTCGGCGTCGTAGACCAGCGTCCCTGGCGGGTAGCGCTGGAGTCGCCAGGCGACGTAGAGGTCGCCAGCCGATCCCGCCGTATTGACGAGGAAGCCGACGAAGGCGGCGACGGCAAGCGTTGGAATCGGAACGAACACCAGCGGGACCAAGAGCACGTCGAGGACGAGCAGGGGCGCGATGGCGACGAGTCGCGTCTCGTCGCGGTGCTGGAACTGGTGGAAGGCCGCCGCGTAGAACGCACCCATTCGAGGAACGACACCGTAGGACACGTCGTAGCCCTGGAGCCGCAAGACGAGGCCGTGGACGAGCTCGTGGAGCGCGGTCACGACGGCGACCGTGGCGACGACCACGACCGCGAGGACGACGGGTACCGAGAACGAGAAGCCGTCGGCGGTCGCCTCGTACCCGAGCAGTGCCGGGAGCGCGTCTCCCTGGCTGATCCGCAGCATCGATCCGGATGCGGCCAGTGCTGCGGGCGTGAGGACAGCCACGAGAGCGATCACGGCGCTCATCGAATACCGAAACTCGACTGGCGGGGCGTACCCGTCGGGCGTCTCGGGGAGGAGCGTGTCGTCGAGAGCGTGTTCGCTCGTGGGCATACGCTTGCGACGACAGGGATCCTCAAAAAACGCGGTCGTTACAGCCCCAGTTCCCGGCCTAGCACCAGCCGCTGGATCTCGCTGGTCCCCTCGCCGATCTCCATGAGTTTCGCGTCCCGATAGAACCGCTGAGGAGCGAAGTCGGTCGTGTAGCCGTAGCCACCCAGCACCTGCACGGCGTCCTCGGCGACCTCCCGGCAGATCTCGCTGGCGTCGAGTTTCGCCATCGCGGAGAGCCGTCCGACATCCTCACCGGCATCGTACTTCGTCGCGGCCTTGTGGGTCAGCAAGCGCGCCCGTTCGATCTTGCGGTCCATCTCGACGAGCATGTCCCGGACGGCGTCGAACTCGCCGATGGGCTGGCCGAACTGCTCGCGCTCCTTGGCGTATTCGAGGGCGGCCTCGAAGGCTCCCTGTGCCAGCCCCACGGAAAGCGCGGCGATCGAGATGCGTCCGCCGTCCAGCGTCTTCTTGGTCTGGTCCCAGCCCTCGCCTGGGTTCCCGAGGATGCGATCTGCCGGAATCCGACAGTCGTCGAACTGGATCTCGCAGGTCGGCGAGGCGTTCAGTCCCATCTTCTCCCACTCCGTCGTGACTTCGAAGCCGTCGTCGGCTTCGGGATCGACGATAAAGGTCGAGATGCCGTCGTAGCCCGCTTCGGAATCGGTGACGGCCTTGACGAGGATCGAGCCGGCAACGGAGGCGTTGGTGATGAACTGTTTGGTGCCCGAAAGCACCCACTCGTCGCCCTCTCTCGCCGCCGTCGTGCTCATGTCGCTGGCGTCGCTCCCGCTCTCTGGTTCGGTCAGCGCCCAGCCGCCCAGATACTCGCCGGTCGCCAGCGGCCGGAGCCAGCGCTCCTTCTGTGTGTCGGTGCCGAACAGTTCGATGGGCTTGGATGCCAGCGAGACGTGCGCGGCGTAGGACAGGCCGATTGACCCGGAGACCCGTCCCAGTTCCTCGGTGACGAGCGCGTACATCAGTTGATCGCCGCCGAGTCCGCCCCACTGCTCGTCGATCGGGACACCCAGCATGTCCAGCTCGGCCAGCTGTTCGAATATCTCGGCGGGGAAGCGGTGCTCGTCCTCGATTGCCTGTGCGATCGGCTCGATCTCGGCCTCGCAGAAGTCCCGGACTGAGTCCCGGATCATCCGATGTTCGTCGGGCAGCGAGAACTCCATGGATTCGGGTACGGTTCGGGGGAACATATACCATGGTGGCAGCCGGAGCGCTGGAGGAGAACCACGCCGACCGATACCGATCCGCCCCATGCAAGCGGTCGCGCGAAACCGACCCGACTAGTCGGTCACCTCTTCCATCCAGTCGACCGCCGCGTCGACCGACTGGAACGCCCTGATCTCTTCGATCGAGGGCGCATCGATCTGGCTCTCGACGGCCATCGCCTGGAGGTTCTCGGCAACGAGCGCGAGGTACTGTAGTCCGGTCGCTTCCGACGCCTCGTTCCAGCCCTCGGAGATGAACGACTGGATTTCCCCGTGGACGACGACATCGTCAG
>JBEQBN010000304.1:2413-2605 GCA_041639775.1 Halapricum sp. | reverse complement strand
CCCTTGAGGTCGGAGTCGACCAGTTCCTCCCACCGCTGTTCGTCCATCTCCACGAGGTCGGTGACGTTCCAGATGCCGGCATTGTTCGCGAGGATATCGATTTTCCCGAAGTGGTCGATCGCCTCCTTGACGGCGGCTTCGACTGCCGGCTCCCGGCGGACGTCGGCGCGTAGCGCCAGCGCATCCTGTCCT
>JBEQBN010000304.1:0-2403 GCA_041639775.1 Halapricum sp. | reverse complement strand
GCGGTCTCGTCCAGTTGAGGCTCAGAGGCGAGTGGGTACTGACTGGTCTCAATCCCGCGTGCACCGCCGGCTACCACCACGTCGGCGCCGTGTTTCGCGTAGTACTGGGCGTGGGATCGACCCTGGCCTCGGCCGGCGCCGGTAACGAACGCAACCTGTCCGTCGAACTTGTAGCGCGGCACTACTGTGTGTATCGGTGCCACAGCAGTTCTAGTTTGGGGTATCCGGTTTCGAACAGATACGTGGTGTCACTATCCCAACCCGAAGCTACATTGTGTGGTAACTACTAGCGAGTAACGCAATGATCGTACTCCACGCTTCGTTCCCGATTGACCCGGAGCGGCGAGACGAGGCGCTTGACCACGTAGAGACACTTGTCGAACAGTCAAATCGAGAAGACGGCATGATCGAATACCGGGCTGCCGTCGACGTCGAAGACGAGAACACGATCCGGTTTTTCGAGCAGTACGAGGACGCGGAGGCCGTCGACGTACACAACCAGACGGAGCATTTCCAGGCGTTCGAGGAACGACTTCCAGAACTGCTCGCCGGTGAGCCGGAAGTCGTCCAGTTCGAGGTCAGCGACGCGACAACGCTCGAACTGTAGGGACCGTCCCGAGGAGCTATTGGCGAGTAGTCAAATACGGAGATATGGTAACCAGTATCGAACTCATCGTGTTCGCTGTTATCGGTCTATTCGGCACGAACGCGATCCCGCACTTCGTCCGAGGGATCACCGGAAAGCGCCACATGACGCCATTCGGCTCGGAGTCGAGCGCGGTGCTAAATGTCCTCTGGGGCAGTGCGAACGCCGCAGTCGCCGGCTCGCTGGCGTGGGTGTATCGCGACGCCGTCGAGGCGAGCACGCTCGTTGTCGCCTTCGTCGCCGGCGTCGTGATGGCTGCCGGGCTAGCATCGTACTGGAGTGAAGAGAATCAGGAACTGCCCTGGGAGTGACCCAGAGCAGGGGTCGTCACTTCGCGAGGAACCCGGCGTCGACCGGTAGATAGACGCCGGTGACGTAGCGTGCGGCGTCACTCGAGAGCCACATGTACGCCTCGCTGATGTCTTCCGACTCGATCATGCCGCCGTCGCCGAAGACGTTCCACGGGCCGGTCATCTCCGTCACCTCGCCGAGCGCCTCCTCGCCGTAGGCCTCGTTGATGCCCGTAATCATCGGCGTGTCGATTCCCGTGGGGCCGATACAGTTGACGTTGACGTCGTACTCGGCGAGTTCGAGCGCCAGCGTCTTCGTCAAGCCGACGACCCCGTGTTTGGCAGCGACGTAGTGTCCCTGTCCGGGGATTCCGATCGCGCCCGCAGTCGAAGCAGTCGAGACGATCTTGCCGCCGTCGCCACGGTCGATGAAGTGCTGGCCGACGTGCTTCGCACAGAGCCAGACACCCTTCAGGTTCGTGTCGATCATCTCGTCCCACATCTCCTCTTCCATCTCGACTGCGTCCGCCATCGACGCGATGCCGGCGTTGTTCGCGAGGATATCGATGCGACCGAAGTGATCGACAGCGCGGTCGACCGCCGCCTTGACCTGGCTCTCGTCGCGAACGTCCATCTCGATCGCCATTGCTTCCTGCCCTTCGTCCTCGACGAGGCTTGCCGTCTCGTCGAGTTCGTCGCTCGTGCCGAGGTCGTACGGCACTGTGTCCATGTTCTGATTGACGTCGGTGACGACGACGTCGGCACCGTGTCTCGCGTAGTGCTGTGCGTGCGAGCGACCCTGGCCGTGTGCGGCGCCGGTGACGAACGCCACCTTACCGTCGAAGTCGTAGCTAACCATCGTTCTGTGTTACTTGGAAGTCATTCCGGCGTCGACTGGGAGGCCGATCCCGGTGACGTAGCGGGCGGCGTCACTCGAGAGCCACATGTACGCCTCACTGATATCCTTCGCCTCGATCATATCCACGCCGTCGAAGACGCTCCAAGGGCCGCTGAACTCTCCCATCTGATCCATCATCTCCTCGCCGTAGGCTTCGGAGAACCCTGCGATCATCGGCGTGTCGACGCCGGTGGGACAGACGGCATTGACGTTGACGTCGTATTCGGCGAGCTCGAGCGCCAGCGTCTTCGTTAGTCCCAGCACGCCGTGTTTCGTCGCGACATAGTGGCCCGCGGAGGGACTGCCGACCAGCCCCGCTGCGGAGGATGTGGAGACGATCTTCCCGCCGTCCCCCCGGTCGATGAAGTGCTGGCCGACGTGCTTCGAACACAGCCAGACACCCTTCAGGTTCGTGTCGATCATGTCATCCCACTGCTGCTCGGGCATCTCCGTCATATCGGCGGCGTTGAAGATGCCAGCGTTGTTCGCGAGGATGTCGATGTGACCGAAATGATCGACTGCTTGCTCGACGGCCGCCTCGACCTCGTCCTCCTCGCGGACGTCCATCT
>JBEQBN010000303.1:0-2612 GCA_041639775.1 Halapricum sp. | reverse complement strand
GACAGGGGATGTGGGAAACGAGCACGAAGGCAGGGGGGAGTGGTCACAATGTCCGGAGCGACCACGTGGGCACGTGCGAGCGTCGGGACTCGCTCGCGAATTTTACTCAGAACCGAGTAATACTTGAGTGGTGCTATGTCGGCTACGTACGTCTATATAGCTCTGCATATTGGTATATTGCCCCGACGTACGACAGGTAGCCAACCTGAACGGGACCGCCCCGTTTTTGTGTTAGCCTGTCGAATGCCGAGATGTATGGAGTGTCTTTGATGAGTGCTGGGACAGCGACGTTGATGGCCTTGGTCGCGACGATTTTTGCGCTTGGCGTGCTCGCACAGTTGCTGGCCGCCCGGCTACAACTCCCGAGTATTATCTTCTATATCGTCGCTGGCCTAGCACTCGGTCCCGTCTCCGGTCTCGTTCTCGAGGATCGAATCATCACGCTGTCGACGTTCGGTGGGGCGACGACGCTGTCCGCGATCGTCGGCCTCTCGGTCGCGATCATCGTCTTCGAGGGGGCGTTTCATCTGCAGATCGATCGGATTCGGGAGGCCCCGACAGCAACGTTTCGCCTTATTACTCTCGGCGCGGCGATTGCGCTCTCCGGTACTGCCGCCGTCGTACATCTGGTGTTTCCGAGCGCGAGTTGGGGGATGTCGTTTCTGATCGGTGCGTTGCTCGTCGCGACCGGCCCGACCGTCATCGCGCCAATTCTGCAGATCGTGCCCGTCCGAGACCGTGTCGCCGCTGTACTCGAAACTGAAGGGATCGTCAACGATGTGACCGCAGCCATCGTCGCTGTCGCGATCTTCGAAGTGATCATTCTCGAGGGCCACTCACCCGCAAACCTGTTTACGGAATTCACCGCTCGACTAGGCCAGGGACTGCTTGTCGGGGTCGTCGTCGCCGGAGCTGTCTACTACATTCTGCGGTACATCGATCTCTCGCCCGGTGATGCGCCCCGAAACGCACGACTACTCGTACTCACTGGCGCGCTCGTCTCGTATGCGGGGGCGAACTACCTGGCCGGGGAGGCTGGCGTCGCCGCCGCGGCGGTGTCCGGTTTCCTGCTCGGGAACGCTGACATCCCTTACGAGGAGGACATCGTCGATTTCAAAGGCGACATCACGCTGCTCGTGCTGTCGTTCGTGTTCATCGCGCTGGCTGCTCTACTCAAATTCGGCGCCCTCGCGGAAGTCGGCATCCCGGGGCTGATCGTCGTGCTCGCGGTCGCGTTGGTGATTCGGCCGCTTCTGGTCTTCGTCTCGATGGTCGGTGATCGATTCACGACCGAAGAGAAGATCTTCGTCAGCTTCGTCGGGCCGCGCGGGATCATTCCAGCGTCGGTTGCCACGTTGTTTGCCGTGCAGTTGCAGGCGGCAGGTGCCACCAAGGACGCGAATATCCTCCTAGGGACAGTCTTCCTTGTCATTCTTGTGACTGCGCTGTTCGAAGGCGGACTGGCGCGATACATCGCGGAATACCTGGACGTGATACCAATGCGAGTCATCATCGTCGGAGGCGGGAGAGTGGGCCGTGCGCTCGCCGACCGCCTCGAAGACCGAGGCGAGAATATCGTCATAATCGAACAGGACGACACCGCTGTCGAAGCAAATAGAAACGCGGGTTACACCGTCGAAAACGGCGATGGGACGGATACGGAGGTGTTACGTTCCGCCGGTGCGGACAACGCCAAGATCGTCATTGCCGCGACCGGTGACGACGACGTGAACTTGCTCGTCTCCCAGCTGGCGTCCTCGAAGTTCGACGTCGAGAACGTCATCGCGCGGGCGAACAACCCCGAAAACGTCGAGCCGTTCGAGGAACTTGGCGTGGAAACGATCTCCTCGTCGCTGGCGACGGCTTGGGCAATCGACAACCAGATCGAACGGCCCGCCCTCACGAACTGGATGACTGATCTCGGACGGAGCGGGGACGTACAAGAAGTCGAGGTGACGAACCCGAATCTCCTTGATCGGCCCGTGCGAGAAGTCGGTCCGATGCTCCCGGACGGCTGTTTGATCGCGCTGGTCTGTCGTAACGGTGAGACGGTCGTCCCGACGGCGGACTACACTATTCAGAAGGGTGATCGGGTCACGCTTATCGGCCAGAACGAAGCCGTCCGTGATGGGATGGCACTCTGTCGGGGCGAATCAGAAGGGTGACCGATACCTGAGTCGGTGGTGTGTCGTGCTCGGTCCCGCCATCTGCTCGTCGTGGCCGTTCGTTGAACGTAGCGCTCAGCACAGAACTATACGGTCCCGACCGACCCAGACACAGTCTACAGGCGGAAGAGGGCGAGTACCCCGGGGTCGTACGGAAATCGAAGATGTCCGTGATGGGCGTGGGACGAAGTTCCACGAACCTGCGAACGGCGCAAGCGCGGTGAGCAGATGACGAGAATCGGAGATTCTCGAACCACTTGGCCCCGTGGGTGAAGTCCGTCACCCCGCTTAGTGATTCAAATAATTAATACAATAATATGATTACGTGGTTGTAACGGTCAGAAAACAACCCTAAAGACCGGATTGAAGACCTCAATTCCGCGCTGGCCGTGTCGCGGAATTTGGAAATGCGACTCCTCTCAAAACCGTCTATTGGGTGTGAGACGG
>JBEQBN010000302.1:0-2620 GCA_041639775.1 Halapricum sp. | reverse complement strand
AGCAGATCGACTCGTGGAGCACTGTGCCGTTTTCGGGCGGCTACGGTGGACTCCACGACCTCGCCGACGGCGACTTTTCCGGTGCCGTCATCGCCGGGCCGGCACGGCTTTTCATGCTCAAGGGCAACGTCGTCGGGATTCTCGACGGGTCGATCGACGACTTCGAGGACGCCAGCGGGACCGCTCGCGAAGCGCCACACCCCGGTTTGCCGTTACTGGCGGTGATGCAGGAACGCTCCGACGAGGTGCGAGCCAAGTACTACACGGAAGACACACCGATCGCCGACGTGGACGAAACCCTCTCCAGCGGTGGTTTCACGGGCTACGTCGAACTCTCGGAGAACGTCCTGTCGGGCGACTACTATCAGATCTATCACCAGGGTCGCTCGATGAGTGTCGCCTGGGTCGGCAACAGCGACCAGCTAGTGACCGAGGACGAGGCCTTCGATCAGGCCAACGGCGAGGTCGGCATCTACGAGGTCCGACCGGTCGACATCGAGATTCTCGACATTCCCGAACCGGCCGAACCCGAGGAAGAAGAAGGGGATACGACCGACGTGGCGGCCGGCGGTGCCGCGGCGGCGTCCGAGCAGTCGGTCGACGAGACGGCATCGCAGGAGGACGAACCGACGCCCGAGGAGACAGCACCCGACGGCCAAGAACCGACACCGGCCGACCAGCAGAATTCCGGGTCGGTGGAGTCGGCGACTGACTCGGTGGCGTCCTCGTCGTCGGAACCACAGGAGCCGTCGACCGACGGCCGACCCGACCACGAGACGAAACAGGCCGAGCGTCCGGCGGCGGACCCCGACCAGCCAACCGAAGCCGAACGAAGCCAGCCGGCGCGCGAACGCGACACCTCCTCGACCGAGGTGTCAGCCAGTACGAGTGAGGGGGCGTCGACCCGCCCGGCCGAGGCGTCGACAGGTGACACGACCGGCGGCGATCGTGACGACGCAGAGCCGTCGGATGGTACCGATCGGTCGACTCGTACCGAATCCGGGCCGGCGCGGTCGGATACCCCGGCCGATCGGCCTTCGGAGCGTGATTCGATGGACCCGGACGGGCGACGCTCCGATGCGTCCGTGACCGGGCAGGCCGAACCGGCCGACGACGCCCGCCGGGAGGAGCCTGTCAGGGCAGACGCCGACAGCGGTGGCGTGGGACCAGCACCGCACGATCCGTCGGCGAGCGCAGCGACTGACCTCGAAACGCGGTCGATCCCGTCGCTGGATCCCTCTCACTCGGAGACGGCCAGCAAGTCACAGTCCGCATCCGATCCGGTGCGAACCGAACGGGAATCGCGCGGTCACCAGTCTGGGGAGTCCCAGTCGAGTGCGGGAACACGACGGCAAGCAGCCACTCGCGAACAGGAGCGTGGGGGGACACAGGGACGCGACGACGGCCAGTCACGCCAACAGCCCGAGCAACAACGACGGGATCACCCCGGTGCACCCGCGGAACAGGAGTCCGCGGAGCGATCCGCGGACGACCAGCAGGCGTCGGCCCGGCAGGAGCCGGATGCGCCTGAACTGGAGCGGATCGAGGAACTCGAAGCCGCCCTCGACGAGACGGAAGCCGAGCGCGAGGAACTCGAATCCGAACTCGATTCGCTGGCGAGCGAGCGGGACGAGTTACAGCAGCACCTCGACGAGGCACGCGCCGAGATCGAGCGGCTGGAAGCGCAACTCGCAGAGGCGCAGGCGACCGATACGCCGGAGGCGGAGACGCGACTCAGCCAGCGTGAAGCGATCGACCAGACCAACCTGTTCGTTCGCTACAGGTCGAAGGGCGACGCGACGCTCGAAGCGGTCCACTCGGGCAACGCCAAGCAGTCGGCGGTCGACGACAACCTCAGGCTGGAGTACCACACGCAGTTCGAAGCCGAGACGGCCGCGGTCGGGAACGAGGAGTTCGAGACGTTCCTCACGGAGAGCATCCAGTACCGGTTCGTCGACTGGCTCGTCAGAAACCTGCTGTACGAGATCCGAGACACCGGCAACCCCGAGGTGATGAAGGACCTGTTCGACGCGTTGCCCAAGATCGACCGGGCGGAACTCAACGGACAGGTGACCGTCGAGTACACGGAAGACGGCGAGCAACACCGCACGCAGGAGCAGTTCGACGTGGTCGTGCGCGACCGGATGGGTAATCCCCTGATCGTCGCCAACATCAACGACTCCCGAGACCCCGCGACCGACGACATGATGACCGACCTGATCACGCGTGCCGAGCGGGTCGGTTCGTCGAGCGATTCGCTGGCCGGTGCCTTCCTCGTCACCGAGAGCTTCTTCGAACCGCCGGCACTGGAGACGGCAGAAGAAGCGACCTCCAGCGGCCTACTGAGCCGTGACAAACGCAAGAGCTTCGTCAATCTCTCTCGCAAGGACGGCTACCACCTCTGTCTTGTCGAAGCGAGAAATCAGGAGTTCCACCTCGCTGTCCCGGAACTGTAGTTCGAGGCGGCCTCGAAGCGTGCTTCGGCGTTTTCCGACTCGCGGAGCGTCTCAGCCTTCGATCTCTGCGGCGTCTTCGATCTTCATGCCTTCGAGTTTGTCGATGATCTCGTCGACTTTGTCGTCCAGGTCGTCGACGAACTCGGAGGTCTGTTCGGTCGTGA
>JBEQBN010000301.1:0-2625 GCA_041639775.1 Halapricum sp. | reverse complement strand
ACATATGCGATCAACACGCCGAACCCGAACGCGAGTCCGACCGCATCGCCGACCAGCAGTATCAACCCGACCGACAGCGCGATCAACAGCCCGTACGTTAAATCGACCAGCGAGTCAACACGGCTCGGATTCATACGCCACCTCCCAGACGACC
This sequence comes from Halapricum sp., assembly GCA_041639775.1. Taxonomy (GTDB): domain Archaea; phylum Halobacteriota; class Halobacteria; order Halobacteriales; family Haloarculaceae; genus Halapricum. Next base: position 2,471 of record JBEQBN010000301.1, on the reverse strand, counting down.
GTCCCTCGTCCGCGGTACTATCTCTGTCAGGCAAAACTCAGAAGTCATACTGAAATCGAAGACGCGACCGGCCAAGTAGCTTGCCACTTTAGCTCGCTGGCGTCATCGATCTGTCGGTATATCTCCTGAGAAACGGGAAGTAACTTTAATACGATTGCTCGACCGACATGGTACTATGAGTAACTCACAAGCGTACGATCCGGTCACGGTGTCGTCAAATGGGGTGTCCGTGGCCAAGCGGTTCGAAGCCGACGAGTTTCCTGTGCCTGCGATCGCCTTTCGGATTGACTCCGATCGCACAGAGTCGGTGACGGTCACCCTGGTCGATACGGTCCCGGAAGACGTGGCCGTCGAGGATCTCGGCTTCCACCCTGAGTACGGGAGTGAACACTGGACGATCGACGGCAAACAGATCAGCTTCGAGCGTGAGATCGAAGCCGATTCGGAGTACACGACCGTCTACGGGATCCGATCGACGGGGACCGACGACGTCGAGAAATTCCTCACGGAGCCGACCATCGAGACAGTCGATCCGCCGCTGGAAGAGGACGGCGACGTACTCGATGAGTCGAGTTCGGACGTCGTCAAAGACGTCATCGCGGGCGACAGCGACAGTGTCCCCGGACTCGACGAGGACGAAGACGAGGAGATCGAGACCCTCAACCTGAAAGACCCGAACGATCCCGACGCGGAAATGGGAGCAAACGAAAGTGAGGGCGAAGACGGCGAGTCCGCACAGAACGTAACGACCACACTGCTGGCGGAGATCCACCACGACGCCGTCGAAGACGACGTTGTCCGGGCACTTCGACAGGAACTGGCTCTCGATGGCGCGAGTGCCAGCGATAGCGGAGCCACCGACGCACGGATTCAGCACCTCCAAAATGAGGTTAGCGATCTGGCAGCCTACACTGAATCTCTCGAGGAATTCCTGGCAGATAACGGCACCGGCGACCAGATGATCCGGGACTTCCGTGACCGGCTCGATGCTTTCGAAGACGAACTCGATCGAATCCAGAGTATGGCCGTGGAAAACGACGAGGCGATGGACGAAGTCCGTTCCGAGGTCGATCAGGTCACCGACCAAATCGCCGGAGTCGAAGACACGGTCTCGTCGGTCGAGGGGACTGTCAACGAGGTCGAAGGCACCGTCGAGACGCTCGATTCGGACGTCGGTACAATCGACGACGAGGTCGATACCCTCGGCGAGGATGTCGCCGGAATGGAAGACAGCCTCGCAAGCCTGGAGTCGGAAGTTGACTCGCTCCGGAGTGATATCGAGGATGTCGACGACCGGGTCGGCGATATCGGTGATGTCGACGACCGGATCGGGGAGATCGAATCGGAGATCAAGGATCTCAAGCAGTGGCGCGAGCAACTCTCGTCGGTCATCGGCGGCGGCGATTGACGGACACGAACCGGTCCCGTTTTATTTCCTGCACGGCTGTACTCGACAATGACGACCGTTAGCGTCGCCGTCCCGCGCAAGGGCCGGCCGCTCGAAGCGGTGCTCGAACGGATCGCCGACCGCACCGGAGCGACGGATGTGGCCGATCGGATCAGTTCGACACTGCGATATGAGAAGGCGATCACGAAGGGGACTCAATCGACAGCAGACAACATCTACGACCGGCTCGCGGCATATAGCGACGTCTCTGATCCGACCGAGCCGGAATACTCGTTGCTCCGTGACGACCGTGACGGGATGCCGCGACGACTGGTGTTCGACAGCGTGACGATCCCGACTGAGGACGCCGACATCCGGTTGATCGGTCGCGAGGAACCGTTTCGTGCCCTCCGGACACACGAATTTGCGCTTGGCTTCGACAGTGCCGACCTCGTCCTCGAGGAAGTCGTCGAACTCCGCGGGGACCCGCTTGGCGATCTCGACGCCGTCAACGAACGCATTGACCCGATGGACACCGACGTGCGACTCCGGACAGGTCTCGGCGATACAGTGTATCACACGCTGCTTGCGACCCCGGACGTGCTGCCGTCGGGTGAGGCGCCGCTCGATCGCTCGTTCGTCAGTTCGTACACGGGATCGCTGTGTGTCTCACCGCGGTACGAGCGGCTCGTCGAGGCTGTGCTCGGCACCGACGCGCTCGATGGCATCGAGTTCGTGTACCCGGCGTCGGGACAGACCGAAGAGCGCGCCATCGCGAACGCAGGGCTGGGCGTCTACCTGACTGTCACCGGGTCGACCGCCCGCGACCACGGGCTCGTCGTCGGCGAGTCGCTGTTCCCCAGCGAAACCGTATTGCTGGAGAACGAGGCCGAACGGACGGACGCGACCGACGCGGTCGCCGCGCTCGTCGCTGGCAAGGACATCGATACTGCACTCTCGATCGCTCACTGATACTGGTGGCTATCCCATTTCGAAATAATCCGGCACGACGGCGTGCCGGATATCTGTACGAACGTATAGCCGCCAGTATGAGTCTCGACCGGCGCGATCGCCGATCGAACGA
>JBEQBN010000300.1:0-2630 GCA_041639775.1 Halapricum sp. | reverse complement strand
CTCGTCGCCGAGTATCGCCGTCAACCCCATAGCACCGACGCGGTCAGGTTCGTCCTGGCGCGTCCAGCCGTCGGTCGACCGGTCGGACACGGACAGCGGTGACGGCGGTGCGATCCCGGCCCGGTGTACGGCCTCGGTCTGTCGTCCGTGCAGTGCAGTAACGCTGTATTCGGGCGGGTTCCGGTGTGCGGCGTCGACGGCGTCGAACCCGCCCCGATCGACCAGCCGGCTGACGTACTCACTGCCGAGCGTGTACGGGGCCTGCAGGTACGGAAAGAGTCCGTACTCAACGCCGAAATCCGGCCCAGTCGCGAACGAGCCCCCTTCGACACAGTCCCAGGACCCGTTGGTACAGTACTGTTCGTAGACACTGTCGAGATAGCTTGCTTCACCCTCAACGACAGCGTCTTTGGCGTGTTCGCCATCAAGCGTCGCCCGCTGGTACCGCTCGGCACTGAGATCGAACTGCTGGTGCTGGAGGACGTGGACGAGTTCGTGAGCCAGCAACGTCGGCGGGACGGTCGGCTCGGACGGATCGTCGGTGATCAACACGACGGTTTCAGACCCCTCTTCGGCGGCCCAGCCGGCGACGCTCCCGACGAGCGTATCGAGAAGGACCTGTTCGGCATTGCGGTCCTCGCCGATCACGAACAGCGCTTCCCACTGCTGGTCGGTGCCGCGAAACTGCGTGATGTTGCCCTCGATGTGGCGCTGGACGTCGTCGGGTCCGATAAATTCGATCGCGACGTCGTTAGTGAACTCCAGCCCGCGGATCCGTTCCAGTCGAGCCATCGTCCGGTACTTGTATCGCTGTAGTTCGGCGTCCGAGAGCCCGTCATACTGATCGACGTCGATGGACTCGTTGTACCAGTAGCCGCCTTCCCATCCAATTGGGTCCTCGTCTGGGTCCGGTGGCACGTCCGTCGTTTCGTTGCCGACCCGGTCCGACTGAGACGCGTCACTGTCGACAGCTAAAGCGGTTCCGCCGCCCGCCCCGATAGCGAGACAGAGTGCCACCAGAACGACGGCCGTTCGTGGCCGCGACATAGTCGTGTACACGTGGATGCCGCGAATAGTGGTTTCGGTCGGCAAGACCCGCGGCTACCCAACGTGGCTCAAAAGTGGTCCAAAACGGACCGTCAACGGTACAGCCAAATGGCTGCTGTCCTACGACCGCTGAGTATGTTCACTACCGGCAGTTTGACTAACTGGTCAGTCAATATAATCCTTTGGATCAACATACGCAGAGAACGTCATCGACCCACTCGCGAATATTGCCGTAACTACCAGTTATAGATTGCTAGATCTATATGAGTGTAATACATGAGTGATCAGGACTCTATGAGACCGCAGTATTTCGGGACGCGGTGTGTCCACGCCGGCCAGCGTCCGGATCCAGACACAGGTGCGGTCGCACCGCCAATCTACCAGACGACTTCCTACGCCTTCGAAGACGCCGAGCAGGCGGCCGACCAGTACGCTTTGCAGGCGGAGGGCAACATCTACTCGCGGTTCGACAATCCGACCGTTCGAATGTTGGAGCGGCGACTGGCCGACCTCGAAGGGGGTGTCGACGCCGTTGCGACCGGGTCGGGGATGGCCGCACTCGACGGGATAACGTTCCTGCTGGCCGAAGCAGGCGACAATGTCGTCTCGGCGTCCGCAATTTATGGGGGGACACACAGTTACTTCACAAAAACCGCGAGCCGTCGCGGAATCGATGCCCGCTTCGTTGACACCCTCGACTACGACGGCTACGGCGAGGCGATCGACGAGAACACGGCCTACGTCCACATCGAGACGATCGCCAACCCGTCACTGGTGACGCCGGACATCGAGCGCATCGCGGAGATCGCGCACGACCGCGATGTCCCGCTGGTCGTCGACAACACCTTCGCGACCCCCGCACTCTGTCGCCCGGTCGAACACGGCGCGGATCTGGTCTGGGAGTCCACGACGAAGTGGATCCACGGGTCGGGGACGACCATCGGCGGCGTCATCGTCGACGGCGGCACGTTCCCGTGGGCTGACCACGCGGAGGACTACCCCGAGATCGGGGCCGAGAACCCCGCCTTTGGGACGAACTTCGCCGAGCAGTTCGGCGATCGAGCCTTTACCGTGGCTGCTCGCCAGCGAGCGGTCCGGAGCCTGGGCGACGGACAGGCACCGTTCGATGCCTGGCAAACGCTCCAGGGCGTTGAGACACTTGCCCTGCGGATGGAGCGCCACTGTGAGAACGCCGTCCGCGTCGCCGAGTGGCTGGAGGGCCACGAGCAGGTCGCCTGGGTCAGCTACCCCGGGCTTGCGAGTCACGAAACTCACGACAACGCGACTGAGTACCTCGAAAACGGATACGGCGGGATGATCGCGTTCGGTCTGGAAGACGGCTACGAGGCGGGCAAGCGACTCTGTGAGGAGACCGAACTCGCGCAGTTTCTGGCCAACGTCGGCGACGCGAAGACGCTGATCATCCACCCGGCCTCGACGACCCACGCCCAGTTGGGCGAGCGCGAGCAGCGCGCGAGCGGGGTCACACCCGACCTCGTTCGCCTGTCGGTCGGGATCGAAGACGCCAGAGACATCATTGCGGACCTCAAAGCAGGTATCGAGTAAGTATGGAGGTCGAGCGC
>JBEQBN010000299.1:0-2642 GCA_041639775.1 Halapricum sp. | reverse complement strand
CGCATCGAGAAGTCCTGGGCCATCCGCACGAGCGTGTCGTAGATCGCGCTGTCGCCGTGTGGGTGATAATCACCCATCGTCTCCCCGACGATCGAGGAGGACTTCCGGTGAGAGGATCCCGAGGAAACGCCCAGTTCCGACATCGCATAGAGAATGCGCCGATGGACGGGTTTGAGCCCGTCCCGAACGTCCGGCAGCGCCCGGCCGGCGATGACACTCATCGCGTAGTCGATGTAACTCTGCTCCATCTCGTCTTCGATCCGGACGTGCTCGACGCGGGCTGCGTCGGCGGTCGCGTCAGATCCGTCAGGGAGATCTGAGCTCATATGTCCACCCATTCGGCTTCAGGCGAGTGCTCCTTGATAAACTGCTTGCGCGGTTCGACCGCGGAACCCATCAACACCGAGAACATCTTGTCCGCGGCAGCGGCGTCCTCGATCGTGATCTGCTTGAGGAATCGGTTCTCGGGGTTCATCGTCGTCTCCCAGAGCTGTTTGGGGTTCATCTCACCCAGGCCTTTGAACCGCTGGACCTGATCCGGGTTGCCGTTGCATTTCTCCGCGACGATCTCGTCACGCTCCGCATCCGTCATCGCGTCGTAGGTCTCCCCGCGATACCGGATCCGGTACAGCGGCGGCCGGGCGGCATAGATGTGTCCGCCTTCCAGCAGCGGGCGCATATGCCGATAGAAGAACGTCAACAGTAATGTTCTGATGTGGGCTCCGTCGACGTCGGCGTCGGTGGCGAAGATGATCTTCTCGTAGCGCAGCTCCGCCAGGTCGAACTCGTCGCCGACGCCAGTCCCGAGCGCGGTAATGATGTTACGGATCTGCTCGTTTTCGAGGATGCGATCGAGGCGGTGTTTCTCGACGTTGAGGATCTTCCCGCGGATCGGCAACACAGCCTGGAACTCGGGATCGCGCGCCTGCTTTGCGCTGCCGCCGGCGCTGTCACCCTCCGCGATGAACAGTTCGGCCTCACTGGGGTCTTTGGTCTGGCAGTCGGCCAGCTTCCCCGGGAGTGCGGTCGAATCCAGCGCGCTCTTTCGCCGCGTGAGTTCTTCGGCCTTCTTGGCGGCCTTGCGGGCCTTCGCGGCCTCGACGGCCTTGCCGATGATCGCCTCGGCGGTGTCGGGGTTCTCCTCGAAGTAGGTACCGAGGTGCTCGTGGACCGCCGACTCGACGACGCCACGGACCTCGCTGTTCCCGAGTTTGGTCTTGGTCTGGCCCTCGAACTGGGGATCCGGGTGTTTGACCGAGATAACGGCTGTCAGTCCCTCACGGATGTCCTCGCCTTTGAGCGTGTCGTCCAGGTCTTTCAGTAGGTCGTTGCTGGTCGCATAATCGTTGACGATCCGTGTCAGCGCGGTCTTGAACCCGGTGAGATGGGTTCCACCCTCGCGGGTGTTGATGTTGTTCGCGAACGCGTGGATCGACCCCTGGAGCTCGTCGGTCGCCTGCATCGCCACTTCGACGTGGACGCCCTCCGATTCGTCCTCGAAGTAGATGACGTCCCGGTGGAGTGGCTCTTTAGTCTCGTTGAGATACTCGACGAACTCCTTGATGCCTCCCTCGTAGTAGAACCGCTGTTCGGTCCCGTCGCGCTGATCGGTCAGCGTGATTTCGACGCCGGAGTTGAGAAACGCCAACTCGCGAAGGCGATTTTCGAGCGTCGAGAATTCAAAGTCAGTCGTCTCGAAGATTGCCTCGTCGGGCCAAAACCGGATCTCGGTGCCGGTCGATTCCCCGGGATCGGAATCTCGGATCTTCTCGACACCGTTTGGAACTCCCCGCTCGAACTGTTCTCGATAGACGCCGCCGTTCCGGGTCACTTCGACGATCAACTCCGAGGAAAGGGCGTTGACGACTGAGACACCGACACCGTGCAGTCCGCCCGACACCTGATAGGACTTGTTATCGAATTTCCCACCGGCGTGTAGTACCGTCATAACGACCTCGACGGCCGGCCGGTCGTACTCTTGGTGGGTATCGACCGGGATCCCCCGACCGTCGTCCCGGACGGACACTGACTCGTCGTCGTGGATCGTGACGTCGATCGATTCACAGTGGCCTGCGAGTGCCTCGTCGATCGAGTTGTCGACGACCTCGTAGACAAGGTGATGTAACCCGCGCGCGCCGGTCGAACCGATATACATTGCCGGGCGCTTGCGGACTGCCTCCAGCCCTTCAAGGGCCTGGATTGAGTCCGCTCCGTAGTCGCTGTCCTGGCTCATAAAGTATCTCGGTGTATGCCGGCGATGCCCTTAAGTCCCACGTGCGCGCGTGAGACTGTTTGGTGCTGTTAGAAATACAAGACACGTCCGATTGACATCCTCCTCCGCCTGAAGGCGGAGGAATCCCGAGCGGTGGGAGTTTCAGGTGCGCAACCACGGACGCCGCCACTTTACGGGAGTTCGCGTCTAACCCAGCCGTCGTGGTCGGTGGCTGTCTAGCCGTGCCAAGCGGCTGTTACTCCTATCCTCAGCGTCGTTGGCTCCCATCTGTTGTTTTTGCCAGCAGGGAGCCGCTGACACGTCGCCAGAGTCGGAGTTATCTTCAGGCTTGCACAGGCCAACAGGCACGAGACGAACCCTTCGAGGATTCGCGTTCACCACGTCGGCGTTCCGGATACTACCTCGTTAC
>JBEQBN010000298.1:0-2664 GCA_041639775.1 Halapricum sp. | reverse complement strand
GTGCCGCGCGAGCGACTGCTCCAGTAGCTCCGTTCGCACTCGTACTCGGGTCTGTCGCCGGACTGACCCAGTGGGCGATCGCGTGGTTCGTCGGGACGGAACTGCCCTCTATCATCGCGGGGTTTGTCGTCTTCGGTCTGGGACTGGTTATGGCTTCCCGAGGCGTGCTCGTTCCGGAGTCGACGTGGACGTTCCCGGACCGTGAAACGTGGTCAGACACGTGGCTTGGCGGGCTGACCCTCGACAGTATCGAGGACGAGGATCCACAACAGGAGATGCCGGTGTGGCTGGCTTGGACGCCGTACCTGCTGGTCGGTGCGATCCTGCTTGTGACGCGCTGGCCGACGCTCGATCTCGTTCCCCTGCTGAAGGAGTTTACAGTCACGCTACCGGCTATTTTGGGCTATAGCGACCTGGCTTGGGAACTCCAGTATCTCTATCTACCCGGGACGATGCCGTTCATCCCGATCGCGATACTCACAGGGCTGCTCTTTCGGATGAACGGCCAGGAGACAAGGGAGGCCTGGCGCGAGTCAGTCCGACAGGTCGCACCGGCCGCGCTGACGCTGATCATTGTCGTCTCACTCACGCAAGTGATGATCAAATCCGGCGAAAGTGCATTCGTCACCGTTACCCCCGGTATGATGGGCGCACTCTCACGGGCCGTCGCGGGCGCCGCCGGTGGGGCACTCCCGGCGGTCGCACCCTGGATTGGGGCGTTGGGCACGTTCGTCACCGGGTCCAATACCGTCTCGGACATCCTGTTTGCAAAGCTACAGTACAGCGCAGCCGGTGATGTCGGGATCTCCCGGTCGATCGTCGTTGCGATCCAGAACGTCGGTGGCGGCGTTGGGAATATGATCTCAGTGCAGAACATCGCGGCGATCAGTGGTGTCGTCGGCATCTCGGGCCGTGAGGGGGATATCCTCCGAAAAGTGCTTGTCCCCACAGTGGTCTTCGCGCTGTTTACCGGTGCCGTCGGTATGCTGCTGGTCTATGTCATTGCTCCCGGAACCTTCTGACCAGGGGCTTTTGTCACGCGCGGCCGTTCGATCGACTATGTCCGGAATCGTCTTTTTCGGTACGGACCGCCACGACGCAGTCGTCGACTTCTACACCGACCGGCTCGATTTCGACGTCTGGCTCGAACAGCCGGCCTGTACGATCCTCCGACACGGGACACTGCTCGTCGGATTCTGCCGGCGCGAGGAGACCGAAACTGCTGGCGTCGTCACGGTTGTCCTTGCGGATCGAGACGCCGTCGATGAGTGGTACGGTCAGTTGACGGACGTGGCTGCGGGGCCGCCAAGCGAGAATGCCGAATACCGGATCTACAACTTCTTCGGGACTGATCCTGACGGCCGGTCGTTCGAAGTCCAGACGTTCCTGCACGGAACCGACCCGATTCCCGGGGACGCAGTCCGAAACCCGTAATCCGAGCGACACCTGAGAGCCAGTATGTACGATTACCACACTCATTCGAACTACTCGGACGGGGACTTTTTGGGGGCTATGCTCGCGGCCGCACAGCGCCAGGGACTCGACGGAATCGGGTTCGCCGATCACTGCAACGTCTCAGCGGACCCGTCACAAGAGCAGTTTGCGAAGGAGTTCGGGTTCAACCTCGATCTGACCCACGAGCGTCGCCGGGACGCGATCGAATCGCTCCGGGGGCGATACGACCTCGCGATTTTCGACGCGGTCGAGATGGACTACCGGCCGGCCGACGAGGCTGATATCGCCGACTTCCTCGAATCGGCGACGTTCGACTACGCGATCGGCAGCGTGCACACCGTCGAGGGGCACAACCTTCACGACGAGACGTATTTCGGCGCGAAATCGCGAGAGGAGCGCCGAGACGTCGTCGAGACGTACGTCGACCGCGTGGTGTCGATGATCAGCTCGGAGCTGTTCGCGATCGCCGGACACGTCGATCTTCCCCAGCGCAACGAGGCCTTGCGTGGGTTGTTCTCCGAAGACCACTACCGTCGGATCGCGTCGGCTCTGGAGGCGTCTCGGACGGTCCCCGAGTTGAACGCCGGCCGCGTCACAGACGACTACGGGCAGTTCCATCCGGGACCGGCCTTTCGCGAAATCCTGGCTGAGTACGACGTCCAGTTCACCCTCGGGACGGACGCCCACACACCCGGGAGCCTCCGGGAGAACGCCGAGGAACTGGCGGCGTTCGTCGAACGATGGGACGTAGACCCGGTCGTGATCCAGGAGTGAGCGATCGGGTTCGAAGCCCTTAAGCGCTCCAGCGGAAAAAGTTCGACAACTCGCTGGTGGCGGGCTCCAGCGGGCACCTGCCGTTGGCGGCCGCATCGAGCGGTCGGCGACTCGCAGGCTGGAATGTGGTCGGGCGACCGACTGAACCACTCGACGCCCGCGGTGAAACTATGGCAAAGAGCTTCTACTCACACATCCGGGACGCATGGAAGGACCCGGACGACGGCAAAGTCGCGGAACTACAGTGGCAGCGTATGCAGGAGTGGCGCCAGCAGGGCGCGATCGAGCGCGTCGAGCGCCCGACCCGTCTGGACAAGGCCCGTTCGCTCGGCTACAAGGCCAAGCAGGGCGTGGTCATCGCTCGCGTCAGCGTCCGCAAGGGCAGCGCCCGCAAGGTTCGACACAAGGCCGGCCGACGCTCGAAGCGACAGGGTG
>JBEQBN010000297.1:0-2672 GCA_041639775.1 Halapricum sp. | reverse complement strand
CGCCGCGCCGTCGACGATACCCGAGGCGTTGCCGGCGTGGTGGACGCCCTCGCCCTCCTCGCGGAACACCAGCGGCAAGTCGGCGAGCGTCTCGCGGTCGGTGTCCGGCCGTGGGTGCCCGTCCGTCTCGACGACGACGGACTCGCCGTCGAGCGTGGTCTCGACGGGGACGACCTGCCGGGCGTGGTGGCCCGCCTCGGCGGCCGCGCCCCATCGATGCTGGGAGTCCACAGCGATGTCGTCGACCCGCGCACGGTCGAACCCCCACTGCTCGGCGATCCGCTCAGCCCCCTCGCCCTGCGTGGTGAGTTCGTCGAAGTGCTCGAAGTAGGTCTCGGTGACGCCACCGGGGTCCGCGTAGCTGTTCGACTCGGACGGACTGTCGCTGCCCATCGGGACCCGAGTCATGTGCTCGACGCCGCCGGCACACAGCACGTCATGCGTGCCGGCTTTGATCTGGTCGGCTGCAAAATTGGCTGCCTGCTGTCCGGACCCGCACATCCGGTTCAGTTGCACGCCCGGCACCGTCTCGCCCCAGCCGGCGACCATCGGCGCGATCCGGGCGATGTTCATCCCCTGTTCGTCGGTCGGGACGACACAGCCGTAGAGTACGTCGTCGACGATATCCCCGCCATCGAAGTCGTTTCGATCTGCCAGCGCCGACAGCGGCGCCCCGGCGAGGTCCTGCGGATGGGTGTCCCGAAACGCGCCGCCGTGCTTGCCAAAGGGCGTTCGGACCGCGTCCACGATGTAGGCGTCTCGCATACCCCGCTTTCGGTGTGGGGCGTGGTATCAGTTTGGGCGTGCCCGATCGGTACAGTGGGACCTGTGCGGGCTCTGACTCGGTACTACCAGTGAAAGCGGCTGAGGAGGGACAGCAAGCGGGGGAGAACTCGATCAGCTAATGAAGTCGTTGTTGCGCCAGTCGACGCTGTCTTCGCCTTCGTCGTCGCGGGGTTCCTCGGCGACGTTGATCGTCGCGGGGCGTTGCTCGCCGTCGACGATACGGACCGCCTCGAGTTCCTCGTCTACGCAGACGATAGCCGTTAGCGTGCCTTTCTCGGCGTTTTTCGCGACCTCACAGAGGACCTGGAACATCGGGTACTGCAGGGCCGTATTCTGGAGGACCGTCTCCAGATCGCCCTTGAAACAGGCGTACTCGACGAGTTCGGACGGGATCTCCTCTTCTTCCTCCTCGAACGCGCCCCACTGGGGACTGCCACCGCCACCACTCGGGCCGGGACCGGGGCCGTTTACCTCCTCGGGATCTTCCTCGTAGACGCGATTCTCCGTCACGCTGGCCTTGAGCTGGGCCGTCGGCGTGTACTTGCTGATCGTGTCGTCGGCCGAGACGGCGCTGATGATCAGCGTGTTGTTGCGACGCGTGATCTCCACGTCGGTGATCTCCGGCGGGAGGTCGGTCTCGTCGAAAAAGTCGTATGTGTCTTCGAGTGGCAGTTCGAGCGTCGAATGAAGTCTGTATACGCGGCTGGTCATGATTGTGGAAGTGTGGCAGTCTTCGACGGCTGTCCCCTGGCGCGGGTCTGCAACGGTTCGAGTGGACATAGGAGCCACTCGCTTATATGATCTGTCCTTCGCCGAAGTCCGTGTCAACTCCTCTGAGACCCGCAGAAAGGACGCCTTGTGCAGTCGTATCGTCGCTCACCGATTGGTTCGCCATCAATGGATCGAATTAATGCGATCAATCGTCCGCCGCGGCGGTGCCGTCGGGCGACGCGTCGGCTGTCTCCGGCGACTCGATACTCGGCGGGTACTCCCCGCGATCCAGCTTCAGGTCCGACGCGGGCCGGGCCATACAGGTCAGTGCGTAGCGTTCGCGCTCCTCGTCGGTCAGTCCGCGCGCGGCCGGTTGGACGACCTCTCCCTCGACGATTTCGGCCGAACAGGCCAGACACATCCCGACGCGGCAGGAGTACTCCTGTGCGATCCCCGCTTCGAGACACCGGCTCAGGATCGTCTCTTTGTCGGAGACCGTGATCTCCTCGCCGGTCCCCACGAACTCGACGGTGTACTCGGTCATACTCCGGCGTTCGAAACCACTCGGCAAAACTCTTGTTATCGCCCGAATCCCGACGGTCGACGATCCCCGTAATCTCGGCTTATCGCCACTTCGCTGGGCATAACAAACCGCGTCGGTCGACTCGCGGGCCTATGGGAAAGCTCACCGTACTCTGGCTCGTCGCGCTGCTCGTCCTGTGTAGCGCGCCCGTAAGCGGGACCGTCGGGGGCAGCACGGCCGTCGCCCAGACTGCGGGCAACGACGGAACGACCGACGACAGTTCGACGCCCACGATCGATGGTGACGACGAGAGCGAGGACGACGAGTGGCCGTTCTGGGACGAAGACGACGATTGGTGGCCGTGGGACGACGATGCGGACGCGGAGGATGAGGATGCTGACGAGGAGACGGACGACGAGGAGTCAGATGACGATGCGGATGACGTGAACGAGGAAGAAGATGCTGAGGAGGGGAGCAGCGAGCAGTCACCAACAGAGACCGAGACACCGACGACGACCGAGACACCCACGCCAACGCCAACCGAGACACCCACACCGACGCCAACGCCGACCGAGACACCCACACCGACGCCAACGCCGACCGAGACACCCACACCGACGCCAACGCCGACCGAGACACCCACACCGACGCC
>JBEQBN010000296.1:0-2673 GCA_041639775.1 Halapricum sp. | reverse complement strand
GGTCGATCCGCGTCCGGGTCGAACGGCCACGCCGACGATTCTGCCACGGACGGGTCAGATGTAGCCGACGGCGACGACGGGGACGCGAACGATCCGACTCCGACAGTGACGGCGACCGAACAGCAGCAGTTCGGCGATGACGACCCTGCTGTCACGTCGTTCGATTCGCTGCCGTCGATGCGCGTGCTCGGGCAGATACGGGACAGCTACATCGTTGCCGAGACCGACGACGGGCTGGTGTTGATCGACCAGCACGCGGCCGACGAGCGGATCAACTACGAGCGACTCCGCGAGCGGTTCCTCGGCGAGACGACTACGCAGGTGCTCGCCGACTCCGTCGAGATCGAACTGACCGCCAGGGAGTCGGCGCTGTTCGAGCAGTTTACCGAGGCACTGTCTCGGTTGGGATTTCAGGCCGATCGGCTCGATGGCCGGACGATCGAGGTGCGGACGGTCCCGGCGCTGATCGCCGAGAGCGGCGGCCCCGAACTCGTCAGGGACGTCCTCTCGTCGTTCGTCGAGCGTGACAGCGATGGGGCCGAAACCGTCGAAGCAGTCGCCGACGAGCTCCTCTCCGATCTGGCCTGTTATCCGTCGATTACGGCGAATACCGCGCTGACAGACGGGTCGGTCGTCTCGCTGCTGGAGGAACTGGCCGACTGTGAGAACCCCTATGCCTGTCCGCACGGCCGCCCGGTGTTGATCGAGATCGACGCCGAAGAGATACAGAACCGGTTCGAGCGAGACTATCCCGGACACCCGTAGTTCCGACCGCCGGCTCGATCCTGAGTTAGACCTAAGCCCCTCGCTTGTGATACCCCCGTATGGTCGAATTGGTCACTGTCGGGGACACCTCCCTCAGACTGTCACCGCGGGGCAACGAGCGACTCGAGACGGCGACCGATGTCCGGATGCACGCGACGGGAACGGAGAGCAACGTCGCCGTCGCTGCCAGTCGGTTCGGGACCGACGTGGTCTGGCTCTCGAAACTCCCCGACACGCCGCTGGGACGGCGCGTCGTGTCCGAACTCCACGAGCACGGCATCGAGACGCAGGTTGGGTGGAGCGACGAGGGACGACAGGGACTGTCCTTCTACGAGCCGCCGTGTGAACCACGCGAGGCGGTCCGGATCCACGACCGCAAACTGGCGGCGGCCGAGACGATGTCCCCCGGCGATCTGGATATGGATCTGATCCAGAACGCCTCGAGCGTCTTCGTCGCCGGCAGCACGCTCGCGCTTTCGGAGACGGCCGCCGAGACCGGCGCGGCGGTGTTGCGAGCGGGCGCAAGCGGGGACGGCGTCTCCGCCCTGGAACTCGATTATCGCCCCGAACTGTGGTCGCCGCCGGAGGCCAGGGAGACGTTGACGGGCGTTTTCGAGTCAGTCGACGTACTCTTTGGCTCCGAAGACGACGTCCGGACGGTGCTCGATCGGACGGGCCAGGCGAGGGAACTCGCTCCGACCATCGCCGCGGAGTGGGATCTGCAGATGGTCGTGCTCACCCGCAGTGAGTACGGCGCGTTGGTCTATCACGACGGTGTCATCCACGACCGCGACGCAATCGAGACCGAAACGGTCGACGATACGGGCCAACACGACGCGTTCATCGGCGCGTTCCTCGCGATACTGCTTGACGGTGGCGAACCGGGCACGGCGCTGTCGACGGCCGTCGCGACCGCGTCGCTCTCCCGGACGATCCCTGGGCCGTTAGCGACCGTCAATCAGGCGGAGGTCGACAGACTCGTCGACTCGATCGAGCAGAGCGGCTTCTGACAGTCTGGAAACGCCACCGTAAGTAGGAGAGACCGTCTGACCGTTATTGGGCCCGATCGACGGTCAACTCGACGGTCCACTCGCTGTCGCTTCGATCCGTGAGCGCCTCGTAGAACGCGCGAAGTCCCGCTGACTCCGTCGCCGGGAGCACGTGTAACTCCACGGTCTGATCACGAACAACGACTCGGAATACGTCACCAGTGTGCTCGTCGTGGACAAGATATAGCGGGAGCGGGAGGTCCAGCCAGTCGCCGTACGTGTAGGTCTCGCCGTCCAGAACACCTTCGACGAGTGGTCGCAACTCCTGCTCCGATCGCTCGGCCGCCGGCCGGAGATGAAAGACCGTCTCCCCCTCATACTCGACCCCACTGTCGTAGGGGTAGCGCCGCCGCGGCCGAGCCGGAATCTCAAATGAGGGGTCCGTGGTCACAGCTACCGCTACGACGTGATCGAATATAAAAACGTGCCTGATCGGCTACTCGTCGGTGGATTTATCGCCGGTTTTGTCTTTGACCTGCTCGACGAGCTCGTCGACTGAGACGCGCTTTTCACCGATTGTCGCGCCAATGAGTGCGCCGAATCCGGCGGCAGTGCTGGCTGCGTTGCGACTCACGAGTCCACCGGCTGCGGCGCCGATCGACGCGCCGACCGCAGCGTACTTCGCACGGCTCATCGCCTGTTTGATTCGTTTGCCCATACTTCTATTACGTGGTGTGGCGTAAAAAGGTGTGTGTCCCCGGGCTTACTTGACGTTGTAGCCCTCGTCTCGGAGGTGGTCCTCGACACGATCGACGTGATCGCCTTGGAGTTCGATCCGGCCATCGTCGACAGTGCCCCCACAGGCGAGTTGGGATTTAAGCTCCGACGCTAAATCCTCGACGTCGACATCGTCCGGATC
>JBEQBN010000295.1:0-2683 GCA_041639775.1 Halapricum sp. | reverse complement strand
CCGGGACGGCATTGAACAACACGCCGGCGAAGTCATCCCCGATCTGCTCGGCTGCCGAGATGATCTCGTCGACGTCACCGGCCTCCTCGTACCGGGACAACAAGACGACGTTCGCGCCGATCATCTCAGCGATCTCAGGATCGGTGAGATCAACAATCCCACCAGTCGAGAGTCGGTCCGTCCCCTCGACGACCATCAGATCGCGCTCGTCGGCCTGTTTCTCGTAGTTCTCGAGGATTCGCTCGCGAAGTTCGTCAGGTTGTTCGCGCCCGCGAATCGCCTCCTCGATGAACGTCGGCGTGTAGACGATCGGTTCGAGCTCGTGCATTTCGGCGTCAAGGTCCAGCAACTCCCGCGCGAGCATCGGGTCCTCGTCGCGGGTCTTGCCGGTCGCACTCTGCAGGCGCGTCCCCTTGGGTTTCATATAGCCGACGCTGTGGCCCGCTGCGTTGGCTAACTTGGCAATTCCGAGACTGACGGCCGTCTTACCGGTCGCCGCTTCCGTAGAGGTGACAACTATTGGGTCCATACTATAATCCGTGTGTGTGAATCGTTATAGTTCTTCGTCTATCTGTAACTCGTTATAGTTCTTCGTGGTCGATGGTCGCACGGATGTCGACGGCCTCGACGCCGTCGGGTGTCGCGACCAGCGGGTTGATATCCAGCTCCAGTATCTGTGGGAAGTCTGTCACGAGCTGTGAGATACGTTGGATCGTCTCGATGACACCGTTTTCATCAACGGGGTCGCGGCCGCGGGCCCCACGCAGCAGCGGTGCGGAGTCGATCTCGTCGATCATATCGCTGGCTTCGTCCTCGCTGACGGGCGCGACCCGGAAGGTCGCGTCTTCCAAGACCTCGACAAAGATACCGCCGAGACCGAACATAACCAACGGTCCGAACTGCGGGTCGCGGTTCATTCCGACGATTGTTTCCGTACCGGCATCGAGATCCGCCATCTCCTGAACCTGCACACCCAGGATGTTGGCATCGGGCTGGTAGTTTCGTGCCCGGCTGATGACGTTGTCGTACGTCGAGGCGACTTCCTCTACGGGGACGTTGACCTCGACGCCACCGATGTCGGACTTGTGTAGGATATCCGGGCTGACGATCTTCATCACGACGTTGCCCTCGATGTCTTTGGCAGCCTCGACAGCCGCCTGCTTGTCCGTAACGATCGCGCTGTCGGGGGTCGGGATCCCGTAGGCGTCAAGCAGGTCCATCGCCTCGATGCCGAGTTTGTTCGTCTCGCGCTCTTTGGTCCGTTCGAGAATCTCGCGGGCGCGCTCGCGATCGACGTCGAAATCAGCGGCAACGTCGTAATCGGTCGATTTGATCTCGCTGTACTCCCGCAGCGCGTCGAGACTCTTGACACCGCGAGCGGGGTCGAAATACGTCGGGACGCCGACCGCATCGATGATGTCTTTCGCGTTGCGGGCTGTTTCCCCGCCCATCAGACTGGCGGCGATCGGTGCCCCGTACTCCTGCTGTTTCTGGGCGATAACGTCCGCGAGGTCGCGGAAGTCGATCGACTGGGGCGAGGCAACGACGATCGCCGATCCCACGTTCGGATCGTCCAAGACGATGTCAAGCGCCTGCTCGTAGCGGTCGGCCGGCGCGTCACCGAGCACGTCTACGGGGTTGAAGATGTTGGCCTCTTCGGGCATCGACTCCTCGAGTGCTTCGAGGGTCTCGTCGGCGAACGACGCCATCTGTAGACCCGAGTCACCGACTGCGTCGGTCGACATCACGCCCGGACCGCCAGCGTTGGTCACAATAGCGATTTCGTCGCTTTCGGGCAACGGTTGGCCTTCCAGAATCGATGCGTAGTCGAACAGTTCTTGGACACTTTCAGCACGAATGACACCCGCCTGCTGAAGCCCCGCCTCGTAGGCGCGTTCGCTGCCGGCGATCGCACCAGTGTGAGAGGACGCTGCCGACGCGCCGGCTTCGGTTCGGCCGGACTTGACGACGACAATCGGCGTGTCCTGTGTCACCTTACGAGCGGACTCGATGAACTCTCGGCCGTTCTCGATGTCCTCCAGATAGCCGAGAATGACGTCCGTACTGGGGTCGTCGCCCCAGTACTCGATGAAATCGCCCTCGTCGAGGACGGCCTTGTTACCGAGCGAGACGACGTCTTTGAATCCGATATTGTGATCGCTCGACCAGTCGAGAACAGCAGAGATGAACGCACCCGACTGGCTCATAAAGGAAATCGAGCCCTCGAGTGCGGATTTGGTGGTGAACGTGGCGTTCATTCCGACAGGTGTGGAAATGACGCCGAGACAGTTCGGGCCGACGAGATTCATATCGTACTCTTCGGCGATTTCTTGCATCTCTTTTTCACGGGCGGCCCCTTCACTCCCGGACTCGCCGAACCCAGCAGTGATCACGGCGACGTCCCGGACACCGGCTTCTCCGGCTTCCTCGAGCACGCCGTTGACGATCTGTGGCGGCACGACGACGACAGCGAAATCGACGCCGTCGACATCAGTGATACTCTCGTAGGCTTCGAGACCGAGTACCTCGTCGGCGTTCGGGTTGATCGGGACGACGTCGCCTTCGTATCCATCCAGAAGGTTCTCCATCACGGAGCGTCCGACGGCCCCGTCACTTTCTGTCGCACCGATCACGGCCACACGTTCCGGTGAAAACAGCGTTTCTAGGTTACCCATCGTATCAT
>JBEQBN010000294.1:0-2690 GCA_041639775.1 Halapricum sp. | reverse complement strand
AGCTAAGACCTTCCCAGACTGGACTAATTCCAGCTGGCACCAACAACCAAGCGAGAATCACACCCAACGGAACAAATGTGACGGCATTAAGATATGGCAACCACTGACGGTCCCATCCCTGGTGATCGGTCCTGAGTATCCTGTCCTTTAGTCCTTCTCTCATTTCTATACTATAGATATATAGTAATTTGTAAGATTATATAATTGTGGTATTAAGTCCCGCGCGAACGGTGACGGATTCTATGAGCGACTGCTGGAGAAGTTCGAGTAGTGTGATGCCAATCGCACCGCTATCCGATCGCGCTCGAAAGAAACGATGTGGTATCGCGGTTATCCGAAGAGTTCGCCGAGACCCTCGCCGCTGGCCTCGTCGTCCTCGTCGTCGCCGTCGTCTTCCTCGTCGGCGGCCTCGTCTTCGTCGGCTTCCTCGTCGTCGCCGTCGTCAGCAGGCTCGGCTGCTTCAGTCGTCGTGGCGCCGCCCGTCGCGGGGACGGCGGCGGCCTCTTCGACGGCCTCGTCGATGTCGACATCTTCGAGGGCGGCGATGAGTGCCTTGACGCGGGACTCCTCGACATCGACGCCCGCGGCGTCGAGGACGTCCGTGAGGTTGTCTTCGTTGATCTCTTCGCCCGATTCGTTCAGGATGAGTGCTGCGTATACGTATTCCATTGTTGTCACCTATTAGAACATATCTCCGAGCGCCGCGCCGGCGTCGCCGTCGTCGCTGTCGTCTTCCGTCTCATCAGCGTCAGCGGCTTCCTCGTCGTCTTCGTCGGCGGCGTCCTCGGAATCGTCTGCTGTCTGTTCACCGCTCGATTCGGTGTCCGGCTGTTCGAGGTCACGCAGTTCCTCGGGAAGCGCCTCCTGGTCCTCGATCTGGGCGGCAAGCGCCCGGACCTGACCGTCGGCCTTGCTGAGGAGGTCCGGCATAACGTCCTCGTTCTCGATGGACGCGTGGATCGCGAGGTTCTTGGCCTCGCCGCTGGCCTTGCCGAGCTGTGCCGGCAGGGTCTGAGCGGTCGGGAACGAGGCGTTGAGTGCCAGGTTCCGAGCGCGCGCGGCGGCCGTCTCGATGTCCGAGCGGTACTCCTCGGAATCGAGTTCGAGATCCTCGGGCTCGAAGAGTACGCCCTCCGCGTAGACGGCGCGCAGGTCCAGCCCGACTTCCTTGGGCTCGATGCCCAGCTCCGAGAGGACGTTGGCCATATCCGCAGAGACTTCCTCTCCGGCCTCGAGGACTTTGCTGTCTTCGACGACCTGGATGGACCCTTCTTGGATGCGTGCGTTCGCACCGATTGCCTGAAGCTCGCCGACGAACGGCCCCGGGTCGACGCCCGTGTCACCCTCGGGGATGACAATTTCGTTAGGCGAGACCTCGCCCGCGTTAATCGGAGCAGACGTCTTGGAAGCTTCTAGTTGCTTGTACAG
The DNA here is from genome assembly GCA_041639775.1 of Halapricum sp. Classification (GTDB taxonomy): domain Archaea; phylum Halobacteriota; class Halobacteria; order Halobacteriales; family Haloarculaceae; genus Halapricum. The sequence goes on along the minus strand of JBEQBN010000294.1, from coordinate 1,262 downwards.
CCCGAAGGGGTTGTCGTTCGTGCCGATGATCCCGACGTGGCCCGAGATGTACTCGGTCAGTTGTTCGAAGCCATCGTCGATCTCATCCAGGGAGCGCTCAAGCAACGTGTTACGGCTAACGCGTAGCTCGGCCGTACCGTAGAGGTTACGGCGCATATCCTGGAGTTGCTGGCTCGGAATGCCGGTCAGATCGACGATTCCGACGCTGTCGTAGGACTCGATTGTGGCGACGAGATCGTCGATTTCCTCACGTTTCCATTCGGGGATGTGCTCGGTCTTGCGCTGGGACTCGGCGCTCATATTAGGCCACCTCCACGGACGGCCCCATCGTCGTCTTCACGAATACCGAATCCACGTTCAGTGGCCCCTTCTCGAGGTTGGCGTGAAGTCGGCGTAGGATGACGTCGATGTTGTCGGCGATTTCCTCGGCGGACATATCCTCAGCACCCACACGGGTGTGGAAGGTCCGCCGCTCGCCGCTGCGAAGCTGGACCGTATTTTTCATTCGGTTGACTGTTTCGACGACGTCGTCATCCGGCTGGAGTGGTTCGGGCATCTTCCCGCGCGGCCCGAGAATCGTCCCGAGGTATCGACCGATGTCCTGCATCAGAGACGCTTCTGCGATGAAGAAATCGGTGTCCTCGGCGAGGTCTTTGGCCTGGTCGTCGTCGTCGCCCAGGTCTTCGAGGTCGTCGCCGTCGAGGACGTCATCTGCGACGTCTTCGGCCCGGATGGCCGTTTCGCCCTCGGCAAAGACGACGATCGTCGTCTCCTGGCCGGTCCCCTCCGGCAGGACGACACCTTCGTCGACACGGTTCGATGGATCGTTGAGGTCAAGATCGCGCAAGTTAATCGCGAGGTCCACCGTCTCCCGGAAGTTCCGGTCAGGTGCTTCCTCGAGTGCGCGCGAGACTGCGTTCTCTATTTCCTGATCTGCCATTGTTCACCTCCGTAGTACGCCAGATGGCTTCTACGGGTCAGTGAAACAGGCGGATGCCTGTCTCGTACGATCAGAAGCCGATGCGAAACTTAAAGCCGTCGAACGGGAGACGCGAGTGTAACGAGCGTCTCCATATGAGCGAACGGGGAGCGATAGCGACCCGTGAGCAGGCGAGGCCTGAACTGTGTGAGGGCCTCGAACACGTGAGCGGGGAGAAACGACCCGCGAACGGAGTGCGCGACCGTCGGGAGCGCACTCACACGAGCGAGCAGGGAGGAACGACCCGCGAGCCGGGATCCGCGAGCGGCGCGCGGACGACCAA
>JBEQBN010000293.1:0-2698 GCA_041639775.1 Halapricum sp. | reverse complement strand
GGATCGAAGACGATGGGACTGTCCGCGTCCAGGTCGTCCAGCGCAAGCGCGGAACATTCGCTGATTTCGACGGATACAGTGGCGAGACGGAGACAGATGTGACTGCCGAACACGATCGGTGGGGCGTCGAGTGAATGCCACGAGCGCTCGTCGATACGTCAGTCCTGTTCGCGGCAGTGTATCGCCGAGATAGCGCACACGACGACGCGCTACCGATCCTGCACGGGATCGATACGGGTCGCTTCCGGACGCGATCGTCACCGAGCACGTGCTCGTCGAGACGCTCAACGGCCTCAAGGCGTATGCCGGTCACGACGCGGCGGTCGACTTTCTCGATCGAATCGAGTCGAACACCCGCTTTCACGTCGAGTCGCCCTCCGCTGATGTGCTAGCTGCCGGAAAGGCACTGTTTCGGCGACACGAATCCCTTTCGTTTGTCGACGCCTGTCTGCTCGCGTACGTGGACGTGGACGGATACGGGTACCTCTATGCGTTCGACGACGACTTCGATGTCGTTGCGGACGTGTATCGGCTGGACACGCTGACAAACCCATACGATCCGAAGGGGACCTGACGAGTCGACAGGTTCGCGGGCTGGGGTAGTTCACAATCGGGACCGTGGCCGGTTGCGATTACGATTACCGCTCCTCGACGGTCGCCGCAAGCGTCACGACGCGCTCTCGGAGGGTCGCCGCCCGTTCGGCGAAGACGATCGTCGAGTCCGTTCGGTGATCGACGACGGCGACCGTGTCGGGCCCGAAGACCCCCTCGACGCGCTCCGCGTCTGCGTCACCGTCGAGCGAGAGTGTCGGCCAGTCCAGCTCTTTTAGGGCCGCCGCGACGCGAGATCCGTACCGGCACCGACAGGCGAAAGACAGCTCAGGGGCGTCTTCTCGAGCATCCAGCAACATCTCGCCGGTCGGGCCGGCCGCACCAAAGCGGACGCCACGATTCGGACGGAGTCCCGAGAGCGTCTTCGCGACCCGTCCTTCGACGGCGGCGACGTCGTGTTCGTCCTCGGCGTAGGGCGTCGCGCCGACGACCGCCAGCCCGGCCTCATCAATCAGGGCTGTGACGTCTCGCTCGATCAGTGCCTGCACGAGTCCTTCGACGGCCTCCGCAGTCCCTTCGCGAGCGGCACGGTCACGTGTCGCAACCATATGATGGACCGGTCCGAACCCGTCGCCGACGTCCAGGTTGTACCGGATTGCCCTCGAGAGCAAATCGACACCCGACTCGACCGCCGCCGGGAGGTCGTCGCCGTGGGCCAGCCGCGTCGCGATCGCGCTCGAAAGCGTACAGCCCGATCCGTGGGTCGACTCGGTCGCCACTCGCGAGTGACGGATCGTTCGCACGTCCTCGCCGATGACCAGCACGTCAGTCACCTCCGGCGTCGGGACGTGTCCGCCCTTGACCAGTGCAGCGTCGGCCCCCATAGCCAGCAGTCGTTGCCCGACCTCGCGCGCCTCGCCTTCGTCGTCGGGTTCGATCCCGGTCAGGACGGCCGCCTCGTCGGCGTTGGGCGTGACCAGTGTCGCCTCGGCGATTAGCTCCTCGTAGGCGTCCTCCGCGTCGGGTTCGAGTAGTCGGTCCCCCGAGGCGGCGACCATCACTGGATCGACCACGAGGTTCGGCAGCCGGTCGGTGTACTCGAGGACCGTTTCGATGACGGGTTCGGCCGCGAGCATACCCGTCTTGACTGCGGCCACCTCGAAGTCCTGTAGGACGGCGTCGATCTGCGCTTCGATTTCCTCTATCGGGAGTAGATGCGAGCGCTGTACGCCAGTGGTGTTCTGGGCCGTAACACTGGTGATCGCGCTCGTCCCGAACGCGCCGCCGGCTTCGATCGTCTTGAGATCGGCCTGAATCCCGGCCCCACCGCCGGAGTCGCTGCCGGCGATCGTCAACACGACTGGAGGCGACACGGGTGCTTCGTCTCGTGCCATAGGTGAACGTATTCGCGGCCGATACAAATCGGTAGTGGTCGATCCCAACGGGGATTGTGGGGGCGGCATCCGAAACCGTTGATATTGACATCCTCCTCCGCGTGAACAGAGGGAGAGCGAAGCTCTCCCAGGCAGTCGGGCGTAGCCCGACGACGCGGAGGAATCCCGAGCGTTGGGAGTTTCAGGTTTGACAGTCCCACCGAACAACCAGACAGTACGAATCTGAAGGGTTGTTCGTGGTCTGAGTCGGGTGGGACTGCTGGCGGTGCCAAGCCGCCGGTACTCCTATTCTCGACCGGTGTATGGCGTCCCAGTGTTGTTTTTGCCACGGGGACGCCAGCAGGCGTCAGCGAACTCGGAGTTACTTTTGTGGTGCTTACAGTCAGTCGGGCACAGCATCGGTTCATTATAGGAACCGACCGTTCACCCGGACTGGTTCCGATTACTGTCTCATTGCTTGGGGCGGACAGGCCGCCATCGTAGGACTGGCAGGAATCGCTCTGCTTCCCACCCGATTCCTGTATTGGTATACGATTGCCTGTCACTTAAATGTATGAAATCGAAACTCGAATCGGGTGATTCAGATGGGGTTTGTCGGTTGTGACGGCGCGTATCCACGGCCTGAAGGCCGTGGTATTGCGCCTACTCAGCCTATAATCACTATCAGACAGTCAACCGGCTGTGTCAAGTCCATCAAGCGGCTGTCGGACAGGGCCAGCGTTTAGTCCCTGAAACAGACGCCGGTCATCCCT
>JBEQBN010000292.1:0-2700 GCA_041639775.1 Halapricum sp. | reverse complement strand
TCTTGCTGTCGAGCGCGTGGTACACTCGCGAGGACAACCGACGACTCGTCGCCGACCTTCGGAGCGTGGCCGGACGCGAGGGGGTCGCGCTCTCGGTCAGACTGGCCGATCCGGGTGGGCGATACGAGAAGATCCACGCGAAGGGCGTCATCATCGACGGCGACACGGTCGTGCTGGGCAGTCTCAACTGGAACGACAACGCTTACGAGAACAACCGCGAGGTAGCGCTGGTGTTACACGGGCAGGACGTCGGCTCGTACTTCGGCGAGGTCTTCGAGCGTGACTGGCGCGGCGGGATCACGCTCGTCCCCGCTGGTTCGCTCGCGGCACCCCTCATCGCAGCGATACCGGCGGCGCTGCTGGTTCGGCGAATAGAATTCGGCGAGTAACGCTACTCCTCGTGAGGGAGCGAGACGGAGCTCTGGAGGTCGGCATCGAGTTCGGCGTCGGCCATCTTCTCGACCAGCGCGTCGAGGACCGTCTCGCGCTTGCCGCGGACGAACTTGATCGAGCCGACGACGAGGTGGCCGCCGCCGCTGACACCTGCGCCCGGGAACGCCTCGCGAAGCTCCTCGACCATCTCGGGGATGTCCAGCCGGACGCCGTCACTGCGGAGGACGGCGAAGTCCGGCCCGTACCCGATCGTGATGACCGGCTCGCCGGTCTCCTCGACTTTCCGGTCGTGGATCGCACCGGTCGTCTTGCCCGGCGCGGGGTAGCTGAACCGCCGGACGTGGTTCTCGACGTCGATCTGATAGAGGTGGGCGTCGTTGTCGAGCCGTTCGTGTTCGAGGTGGTCGCTCGCGTACTCGAGCTGTTTCTGTACGTCCCGTTCGGAGCGCTCGGCCAGGAACGAAACGAGCTCCTCGTGGCGATCGCGGTCATCGCAGTCGACGTTGAGTACGTCGGTGATCAGCGGGCCGCCGTCGTCATAGCGGAGGTAGTTCGTCGCGTAATCCAGCGCTTCGCCGATCTCCCGGAGTTGCTCGCGGTCGTACCCTTCCTCGCCCGCCAGTTCGAGATAGTCAGTCATCGCCTCGGCCTCCGAGCGATCCGAGAGGCCCGCGACGGCCGGGACGTGACGGAGCTCCTCGGTCAGATCGGGCGCGATCATCCGGGCCAGTTCGACCGAGAGCATCCCGGTCGTGATCCGGTAGTCCTCGCCGTGGAGGTAGGGGTTGACGTGTGCTTCCAGCAGCGGTTCGACGGCCTCGGGATCGGGATGGTGATGATCGACGACGACGACCGGAATGTCATAGTGGGCGAGGTTCTCGTAGGCAGGGACGTCCTCCTCGGTCGAGCCGTTGTCGAGCATAAGCACGAGCGGGAGCTTCTGCCCGTTGCGACTCCGGTCTTCGAGCGCGAAGTTGAGGTCGCGAGTGACGTCTTCGAGTTCGTAGAACGGGGCCTTGCTTGGCAGGCGCTTGAGCATATGTCGGGCCGCATCGCTGTCCTCGTAGACCTCTTCGACGAACCGCTCCAGCGCGAGTTGGAGTGGAACGCTCGCACAGATCCCGTCGCCGTCGGCGTGATGGCGCATCCGGATCGGCCGCCCTTCGAGGATCGTCTTGCGCAGCAGGTGTGCGACCTCCTGTAAGTCCTCGTACAGCGGCTCGAAGGCCGCCCACTCGACGAGCGGTTCGACCTCGTGTGGCTGGGCAGCGTCCGCAAGCGCCGCGTCGAGTCGCTCGCGGAACTGTTCGGCGGTCGATCCCTCGAGTCGATCGAGCGACTCGACCTCGATCTGAAGGCCGCCGTTTCGTTCCTCGACGTGACCGCTGAGTCGGACGATGTCGTCGAGTTCGATTTCGGGGTAGGCGCGGACGCCGGCGTCCTCGAAGGCCGCACACGGGACGACGCCGGTTTCATCCCGCACCTGGAAGATGGTCGGCCCGCCGGTCTGGTTGATCCCGACGACGGCGCCTTCGAGATGGACAGTCGAGCCGACGTGTTCGCTGAGGTCAGCAACGGTCGTGCCCGCGCCGTACTCGATGGCCTCCGTGGTGTAGGTCTCGGGTGCGCGCTCGAAGAAACTCAGGTCGCCGTTCTCGCGCTCGTCGTCGAGTTCGACGATGAGCTTGTCGCCGACCTCGTAGGTGCCGAGCAGGTTCGACTCGTGGACCAGGCCCGAGACCTGATCGGAGATGTCGACGAAGACACCGTATTCGACGACGCCGTTGACCGTCGCGTGATAAAGCGCACCGGCCTCGACCGCCTCGCGATCACAGCGAGGGTCGAGATCGTAGACCGTCGGCCCGGACTCGCCGTCGCCGGGCTCGGAATCGGATGCTGTCATATTGAAAGGAACTCGGCTCTGTCGGGGTTTTAAGCTTTGGAAACGGTTCTCGGCTGCCTCGACAGGTTTAGAAGGAACCCACCCTCAGACACGGGTATGCGGCTGTTCCGTAACTCGGGGATCATCGGCATCGCCGAGTCAGCACTCACGTTCGCGCTCGAAGCCTCTCGGGACAGCCATCCCAACGAGTATATGGGACTGCTCCGGGGCGAGGACGCCCGCAAACTCGGACTTGAGGAGTCCGGGACAGTCCTGACTGACGTGCTGGTCATCCCCGGGACAGAATCGAACCCGATCAGTGCGACGGTCAAAACCAGTATGATTCCCAACGATATGCGCGCGGCAGGGTCGGTCCACTCCCACCCCAACGGCGTCCTCCGGCCCAGCGACGCCGACCTCGCCAC
>JBEQBN010000291.1:0-2735 GCA_041639775.1 Halapricum sp. | reverse complement strand
TACCGACAACCGGATCCATCCCTGCCAATATGGCGCCGTTACCGACATCGGCAGTCACCGCGAAGTACGCGGTCGCGCCCGGTAGCGTCATATGGTGAGTCACCGGGATCTGTGCGACGCCCAGGTTTAGGAACAGCAGTGACGCGGCACTTAGGCCGAACCCGAAGAAGACGGCCGGTGCGGCCGCCCCGTCATAGGCGCCTGCGACCTGCAGACCTGCGTAGGCTGCTGCAGCCCCTGCGACGAGACCGATCGTGGCGACGTGGCCCCATTTGTACTGGTGGCCCAGCCACGGTTCGACGGCGAGCATATCCGAGTTGTCCTTCTCGCCGTCACCGAAGTTGTGGTTGTTGCCCATCTCTTCGCGCTCGAACGGCCCCATATCGAAGCGGCCGTTCGCCTTGTCGCTGACGACACCGAGGATCGAGTAGCCGAAGACCGCCCGGTGCAGGAACGCACTGGCGACGACAGTGAACGCGATGGGGTCAGTCGGCACGGCAAGGTTTCGGAACACCTGCTCGAGCCCGATGCCGAACAGCCCGAACGCCGCACCAACGGCCAGAATATCTGGTCGGGTTCCTAACGCGAATGTTATGTCTTTCCCGTTATGGTATGCCATACCGGATTCCATCAACCCGTTCTTCGCGGCGTAGGCGGCCGCTGCCGCACCACCGGCGAATGAAATGTGTGGGCCGAACACCGGACCGAACCCGACGCCGACCATCCCACCGCCGGCGACGCCGGCGATTACCAGGAACCCGGTGAAGACGAAGGCTGGGAGTGCACCGAGTGCAGCACCGAACGCACCGCCGGCCGCGGCGCCGAGCCAGATCTCGGGGTTGTCGACGAGGACGTCCGTAACGTCGCTGACGCCACCCCAAGAGTGTGAAGTCTCCAGTACGACATTAGCCTGATCGGTTGCGGCGAGCGCTGGATCGAGTAGTTCTGCTGGCATCGATTACTCCTCCTGAGACCAGTCAAGCGAGCGCTCGACTGCGTCTTCCCAGCGGTCGTGCAGTTTGTCCGCCTTGTTCGGGTCCATCTCGGGCTCGAAGGAGCGGTCGACCTGCCAGTTCTCTCGAAGTTCATCAAGCGTTTCCCAGTATCCGACTGCGAGCCCGGCCGCGTAGGCCGCGCCCAGCGCGGTGGTTTCGTCGACCTGGGGGCGTGCGATCTCCGTCTGGATGATGTCGGACTGCAATTGGACGAGGAAGTTGTTCTTGACGGCTCCCCCGTCGACCTTGAGACTCGTCATCTCGACGCCGGAGTCGGCCTCCATCGCCTCGGCGACGTCGCGGGTCTGGTAGGCGATCGACTCCAGAGTTGCTCGCACGATGTGCTCGCGGCGGGTGCCACGAGTCATTCCGACGATTGTCCCGCGGGCACGCCCGTCCCAATGGGGCGCACCGAGCCCGGTGAACGCGGGCACCATATATACGCCATCGGTCGAGTCGATCGAGCGTGCGAGCTCAGCTGTCTCCGTCGGGTCGTCGATGAGCTCGACGTCTTCAAGCCATTCGATTGCCGCGCCCGTGATGAAAATCGATCCCTCCAGGGCGTACTGGACGGGCTCGCCCGAGCGCTGGAATCCGACTGTCGTCAGCAGTCCGTGGTCGCTTTTGACGGCCTCTTCCCCGGTGTTCATCAGGAAGAACGAACCTGTCCCGTAGGTGTTCTTCGCGTCACCGGCGTCAAAGCACGTCTGACCGAACAGGGCGGCCTGCTGGTCACCGAGCGCGCCGGCGACCGGGACCTCGGCGTCGAGGAATCCGTCGGCGTCCGTGTAGCCGTAGTAGTCCTCGTCACTGGACGGTCGGACCTCCGGGAGCATACTTTCCGGCACACCGAACTCCTCGAGGAGTTCGTCGTCCCACTCCATATCGCGGATGTTGTACAGCATCGTCCGCGAGGCGTTGGTCACGTCCGTGATGTTGTTGCCGGTCAGATTGTAGATGATCCAGGCGTCCGGCGTCCCCATCATCAGTTCGCCGGCTTCGGCGCGCTCTTTGTTGTCCTGGGGACGCGAGCGCTGCATCTTCACCGGATCGCCCTCCTCGAGCAGCCACTCGACCTTGGTCGCCGAGAAGTAAGCGTCGACCTCTAGACCGGTCTTCTCGCGGATCCACTCGACTTTGTCCTCTGCCTGTAGTTCTTCGACGCGGTCGGTCGTCCGGCGGTCCTGCCAGACGATCGCGTTGTGGACGGGCTTGCCTGTCTCGGCATCCCACACGATTGTCGTCTCACGCTGGTTGGTCACCCCGATCGCTTCGAGTTGTTCGGCCTCGATTCCGGCCTGTGCCAGCGCCTGAACGACGACGTCTTTGGTGTTTTCCCAGATCTCCATCGGATCGTGCTCGACCCAACCCGGCTCCGGATAGATCTGTTCGTGCTTTTCGTACGCGCTTGCGACGACCGTCCCGTCGTGGTCAAAGACCATGAAACGGGTACCGGTCGTACCTTGGTCGATCGCACCGACGTATGTGTCTGACATAGTTCGTGATCTCGTGCCCACGACACTTTACGAGTAGTGCCGTGTTAGTAGTAAAACTCACAGTGAATCGTTATAAAACTGCCGCAAGTTCGCCGCCGAATCCGCACGTATTCCGGTATATAGCCGCTCTTCGATGAAATATTACTTCACATCTCGTCATTTCAATCTGTAGCGATAATTCTTTACGGCCGATTCGGGAACAGTGGTAACAATAAAGTACGTTCGGGACGGATACTGATCTATC
>JBEQBN010000290.1:0-2735 GCA_041639775.1 Halapricum sp. | reverse complement strand
GATTACCGCACCATTATGGACGAGATGGGAACGATGGACGACTGGGAGACGCTCCTCGAGACCGTCCACGATCACGATATGCGGTTGATTATGGACATGGTGCTCAACCACACCTCCGACGAACACGAATGGTTCGTCGAATCCAAAGACCCCGACAGCGAGTATTCTGAGTACTACTATTGGCGCGAGGGTGAGGACGGCGAGCTACCGAACAACTGGACCTCGATCTTCGGCGGTGACGCCTGGAAGTACGACGAGGAGCGCGAGCAGTATTATCTGCATATCTTCGACGAGAAACAGCCCGATCTGAACTGGCGAAACGAGGACGTCCGCGAGGACGTCTTCGAGATGCTTCACTGGTGGCTCCAGAAGGGTATCGACGGATTCCGACTGGACGTGATCAATCTCATCTCCAAGCGGGAGGGACTGCCGGACGGCGAAGACAACCCTGGCTGGGTCGGCTGGGAACACGTCATCAACGGGCCGCGCGTCCACGAGTACATCTCGGAGATGCACGACGAGGTGTTCGCCGACTACGACATTATGACGGTCGCGGAGATGCCCGGCTGTGGGGTCGAAGACGCCAAACAGTACTGTGGCGAGGACGGCGACGGCCTGAATATGATCGTCCACTTCGAGCACGCCGACATCCCCTACAAACCCGGCGGGAAGTGGGACCTGCAGGACGTCGATGTCGAGCTCGACGAACTCGACGACCTCGACGATCCGGACACGCATTTCAACGACTGGGATCTAAATGAACTCCGGGACGTGCTGGCGCGCTGGCAGATCGGCCTCGAAGGCGAGGGCTGGAACGCCAACTACCTCGGTAACCACGACCACCCCCGAACTGTCTCGCGGTTCGGCGACAGCGGTTTCTTCCGGGTCGCCTCGGCGAAACTGCTGGCGACCCTGCAGTTCACCCTCCAGGGGACGCCGTTCATCTACCAGGGTGAGGAGATCGGGATGACAAACGTCGAGTGGGAGAGCTTCGACGAACTCAGAGACGTCGAAGCGATCCAGCAGACCGAGGAGTTGATGGAACGTCACGACGCCGACTTCGAGGACGTCAAACACGTTGTCAAACACCGCTCGCGTGACAACGCCCGGACACCAGTCCAGTGGTCCGACGAAGAGAACGCCGGCTTCACCGACGGCGAGCCCTGGATCAAGATCAACCCCAACTACGAGCGGATCAACGTCGAGGCCGCCCGCGAGGACGAGGACTCGATCTGGCAGTACTACCGCGAGTTGATCGACCTCCGCGAGGACAACGACACGCTCGTCTACGGTGATTTTCACCTCCTCTATGAGGATCATCCCAGTGTCTTCGCGTACCTCCGGACCCTCGGCGACAGCGGCGTACTCGTCGTGCTCAACTGCTTCGCACGGAATCAGACGTTCACCCTCCCACCGAATCTCGACGCAGACGACCCGGAACTGTTGATCGGCAACTACGACGACGCCGGCGACGATCCAACGGAATTCGAGCTTCGACCCTACGAGGCTCGCGTCTACCAACTTAGTTAGCCGACGCCCTCACTCCGGACCGCCGGCGGGTTCGGCCTCAGCGTCCCACTCACGTTCGACAGGCGTCTCGCTGGCGTCGATCGCCTCGAGTAACCAGTCTGTTGCCGCTTGCAGTGTTGCTTCGTCGGCCCCGGTCAACTTGAGACGGTTGTGTCTGGCCTCCCGATCGGGATAACAGCCCACGCGGACGTCGAATCGCTCGCGGACAGTGCGCAACTCGGGGACGATGTTCGCCTCCGGCTCGACGGTGTACAGCAATCGCGAGTCGAGATCGCCGTCGAAGGCCTCGGCGATCGTCTCGAACATCGCCTGCATCTCGCTTGGAATCCCCGGTAGGACATAGACGTTCTCGACCCGACAGCCGGGTGCCAGCCCCTCGGGATTGACGAGCGGTTCGGCCCCGCTCGGGATCGACGCTTCGGCCTCGATGTCCAGATCCAGATCGGGGACGGCGTCGCCCATCTCCGAGAGGCGCTGTTCGATGCGTACCCGTGCCTGCTCGCTGACGACGAGTTCGCGCCCGAACGCGTCGGCGACGGCCTCGATCGTTATGTCGTCCGGCGTGCCACCGATCCCGCCGGTGACGATCACTGCGTCGAAGGCGTCGCTGTGGCGGGCCACCCGGTCGGCGATCGTCTCGCGGTCGTCCGCCAGTGCGAGGATCTCCCGGACGTCGACCCCGCGGTCGGTCAACTCGCGTGCGAGCCACGTGCCGTTGGTGTTCGTCGTCTCCCCGGAGAGGAGTTCGTCGCCAATGGTCAGCAGTGAGACCTCCATCACCTGTCGTGAGAACTCGATACCCCTCAGGGTTTCGCCCCGGCACAAGGCTCTTACTCCGAGACCGCCTATCCACGGATCCGATGGCGAGCGCGGCCTACGACGCTTGGTTGTTCGATCTCGACGGGACGCTGATCGACGTCGACCCCGCCCATCCGCGTCGCGTGTTCGACGAGATCGGCGACCGACTCGGTCGGGCGTTCACCGACGAGGAAGTGACGACGCTCTGGCACGGACTCGGCGGTTCGCGGAACGCGCAACTGCGCCGGTGGGGTGTCGATCCCGAACCGTTCTGGGACGCCTTCCACGAGGTCGAGGATCCGATCCGTCGGGCCGAAGCGACGTATCTCTACGACGACGCCGAGCGACTGCTCGCCGATCTTGAGGGCCCGATCGGTGTCGTCACTCACAGCCAGCCACGTCTGACC
>JBEQBN010000289.1:0-2736 GCA_041639775.1 Halapricum sp. | reverse complement strand
TGTAGCCCGCGCCGTTCTTGTGGGGGTGGACCCGCGAGGCGATCCCCTTCTGGGTGAGCACCGCGTCCGCGCCGCCGGCGGTGATCCCGTCGATCGTCGATTCGATGTCTTTGAGGCCTTTGACTGGCCCCATTGTGATGCCGTGATCCATGGGGACGATGAGGTGGCGCCCCCCTGTTCCGATTCGTTCCAGTCGTGCGGCTTTCCCGGCGTCCATTGGTATGTGAGTCTGTAGCAAGTCACGGTTAAAAGGGTTGCGAGCGAGCGCCCGTGCGAGTCACGAACGTTTAAGGAGATATTTGCCGAATCCGGAGTATGGGCCTCAGACGCTTTCTCGACGATATCGGCGACCGGGTCACCCTCACGGAACCGGCCGGGACGCGGTTCGAACTCCCGGCGCTGGCCGTCCAGGACGAACGCCGGCCGATCGTCTTCGAATCGGTCGCGGACTATCCCGACGTGCGCGCGGTATCGAATCTGATCTCCTCGCGGGCGTTGATCGGCGAGGCGCTCGGCGTCGAACCCGCCGGGATCATCGACGCCGTCAGTACCGCGATGGACAACCCGCTGTCCCTGGAGCAGACTGAATCCGCGGCCTTCGAGCATATCGCGGACGACCCCGACATCGCCGAGCACGTCCCGATCCCGATCTACTACGACGAACACGAACGGCAGTACTTCGCCTCGACGATCGTCGTCACGAAAGATCCCGAGACGGGCGTGCACAACCTCTCCTTTCACCGGATGATGTACGATTCGGGCAACCGGCTGGTGATGCGACTGGTCGAACGCCACCTCCACGACATATACACGCGCACCGACGGCGGGCTTGATGTCGCGATCGTGATGGGCGTTCACCCCGCCGTCGAGATCGCCGCAGCGACCTCGTTCTCGCCGGATATGAGCGAACTCGAACTCGCCAATCGACTGCTTGAGGGAGAGCTTTCGACCACGGAGTTCCACGGGCTGACCGTCCCCAGCGAGGCCGAACTCGTTATGGGGGCGACGATCACCGACGAACGCGCCGAGGAAGGGCCGTTCGTCGACCTCTCCCGGACGTGGGACCGGACCCGCCAACAGCCGGTCGTCCAAGTGAACGAGCTCCACGCCCGACCCGATCCGCTGGCGCGGGTGATCGTCCCCGGCCGGAAGGAACACGCCCACCTGATGGGGATCCCACAGGAACCGCGGATCTATCGGATCGTCGAGAACACCGTGCCGACAGTCGAAAACGTCGTGCTGACCCCAGGCGGCTGTTCGTGGCTGCACGGCGTCGTCCAGATCGACAAGCGGACCGAGGGCGACCCCAAGAACGCCGGGATGGCCGCGCTGGCGGCCCACCCCTCGATGAAGAAGGTCACCGTCGTCGACAGCGACGTCGACCCGGCCGATCCCGACGCCGTCGAGTGGGCGACCGCGACGCGGATGCAACCCGACAGGGACATCGAGACGATCGAGAACGCCAAGGGGTCGTCGCTGGATCCCTCCCAGGACTACGAGACCGGCACGTTGACCAAGTGGATCGTCGACGCGACGATTCCCGGCGATCGGGAGCGCTCGGAGTTCGCGGAAGTGACCGTTCCCGGCGCGGACGAACTCGACCTCTCGGAGTATCAGTGAGCCACCACACGGACCAACCACCTATGCACCTGACAAAAGAGGAAGAACGACTGCTCGAATCGGACACGCCAGCCACGCGCAAGGCGATGGAACTGCTGGTCGAACTCGGCGACATCTACGGGGCCGAGGAGATGGTCGAGATCGAGTCGGCCCAGGCCTCGGGCATCTCCTACAAGTCGATCGGCGACCCCGGCGTCGAATTCCTCGAGGGGTTCGCCGAGGAGGGCGCGGACGTGTCGGTGACGACCTTCGCCAACCCCGCGGGGATGGACTTCGAACAGTACGAAGAGATGGGCGTCAGCGAGGAGTTCGCCGAACAGCAGCGGCGGATCAGAGACGCCCTCAAGGAGATGGGGATCACCCTATCCTTTACCTGCACGCCGTATCTCGCGGGCAACCTGCCCCATCGCGGCCAGCACGTCGCGTGGGCCGAATCCTCGGCGGTCTCCTTTGTCAACAGCGTCGTCGGCGCGAAGACCAACCGCGAGGGCGGCCCCTCGGCGCTGGCGGCAGCGATCACCGGCCGGACGCCCAAACACGGCCTCCATCTGGAGGAGAACCGCCGGCCGACTCACCGGATCGACGTCGACGTCGATCTCGACGACCAGTCGGAGTTCGCCGCGCTGGGCTCGTGGGCCGGGCGGATCGTCGAGGACGGCAAGCCCTACTTCACCGGGATCGACGCGGCAACGACCGACGAACTCAAGGCGCTCGGCGCGGCGATGGCCGCTTCGGGTGCCGTCGCGCTGCACTTCGTCGAAGGAGTCACGACCGATATAGAGCCGCCAGAGCACGTCGACACCGCCACCTTCGGCGCGGGCGAGCGCAAGGCGGAATACGAGAAGCTGAACGACGGCGAAGACCCCGAACTGGTCGTCATTGGCTGTCCCCACTGCTCGCCGGAGGAGATCGCCGACGTCGCCGACGCCGTCGAGGGCGAGACTCTCGACAGTGACCTGTGGGTCTGCACCAGCGGCGCGGTCAAGACCTGGGCCGACCGCAACGGTCACACCGAGACCATCGAGGCGGCCGGCGGACAGGTGCTCGCGGACACCTGCAACGTCGTCTCCCCGATCGAAGAGCTGGGTTACGAGACCAGCGCGACCGACTCGGCGA
>JBEQBN010000288.1:0-2756 GCA_041639775.1 Halapricum sp. | reverse complement strand
GCACCGGGCCGAACAGTTCCTCCTGAGCGATCACCATGTCGGTCGTCACGTCACCGAAAAGCGTCGGGCCGAGGAAGTTCCCGTCCTCGTACCCGTCGACGGTTACGTCGCGGCCGTCGAGCAGCAGTTCGGCTCCTTCACTGATCCCCGTCTCGATGTAGTTGCGGACCCGTTGTTCGTGTTCGGGGGTGATGAGCGCGCCGATGTTCGTCTCCTCCTCGAGCCCATAGCCCACGACCTGGGACTCGGCCTCCGAAACGACCTTCTCGACGAACTCGTCGTAGACCGACTCCTCGACAACCGCGATGTCGTTCGCGAGACACCGCTCGCCAGCGCAGGCGAACGCCGACCCCACGGTTTTTCGCGCCGCGTGGTCCAGATCGGCCGTCTCCGTCACGACGATGTGGTTTTTCGCACCGCCCTGTGCCTGGACACGCTTTCCGTTCGCCGCCGACGTCTCGTAAATCTCCCGCGCGACGGGAGTACTACCCACGAAGGAAATTCCTTCGATCCCATCGTGTTCCATCAGGGTGTTGACCGTATCGACCCCGCCGTTGACGAGCTGGAGAACACCGTCCGGGAATCCAGCCTGGTCGATGAGTTCGAAGATCCGCTGGGCGACCAGCGGGTCCTGCTCGCTCGGTTTCAGGATGAAGCTGTTGCCGGTCGCGACGGCGTACGGGAGAAACCACAGCGGGATCATCGCCGGGAAATTGAACGGCGTGACCGCGGCGAAGACGCCCAGCGGCTTGCGGACGGCACTTTCGTCGATCTCGGGTGCCGCGTTGAGCAACGTCCCGCTTTGCATCATCGTCGGGATGCCGCAGGCGACCTCGACATTCTCGATCCCGCGCCGGAGTTCCCCCCTCGCTTCGGCCCGCGTTTTGCCGTGTTCCTGGACGAGCAGTTCGGCGAGTTCGTCCTGGTGGGCCTCCAGGAGCTGTTTCAGCTCGAAAAGCGGCTGAATCCGCTCTTCGACCGGACGGCCCGACCACTCCTCGAACGCCTCGGTAGCCGTACGAACCGCTCCGTCGACGTCGTCTGCCGAACTGAACGCGACGTGAGCGAGTTTTTCCGAGGTAGCTGGGTTGATGACGTCCTGCCCATCGGTCCCACTCGGCGTCTGCCAGTCCCCGCCGACGTAGTTCTGTACTGTCCCCGTCTCAGAAAGGGTGTCTGGACGAACCATACAACACATTACTAACCCCTCGTATAAAAATTTAATTGCTCAACTTTTTGCCCGCGACAATGCTACATTCGTACATTACTTACCCAATTACCGAAACCATCCGCCACGATCACGGCCGCACCGATCACCTCCTGACAGCGCTACGATCAGGACACAAAGCGCGCTACAGGCCCTTAGAGTGTCGAGTTCGTCTCCAAGGCCGCTCAGACGCCCCGCTCCGACGGGCCGGACCTACCGCGAAACGTTGTGGAATAACCAAAACGGCCCCGAAATCGCCGGTCGTCACCCGTGCCCTGTTGCGGATGTCAGTCGGACAGCGCTCCCGGCCTATCGGTGAGTGATACGCCTCTGTAAGGAGCGGACGGTCGGTTTGTCCGACGATCGGGCGGGTCGTTCAGACGTGCTCCCGTTCGGTCCCACGTGATCCGGTTTGTTTGGTATATCGAAACAGGCCGAGCGTATCGCTGCCGGCGGGACGGCTGTCCGAGCCGGTCGCGGCGGCCGAGCAGCCCGTCCGGTATCCTGGCTCGGGGCACCATGAGCTATATACACTCGAAGTCGCTCGGTTAGCAGTATGGGTGACGACGAAACGGGACATCGGACGGTCAAAACCGCCGAAACGACCGTTCGTATCCTCGAGACGGTGAGCGAGCTGGAGCGCGCCTCGCTGACCAAACTGGCCGACGCCCTGGACATGCACCGGAGCACGCTCCACGCCCATCTCTCGACCCTCGTCGAACAGGAGTATCTGCGGAAAGACGACACCCAGTACACGTTGGGGTTGCGACTGTTTACCCACGGGGCGCGGGCGCAGCGGATGAACCCGTTTTACGAGGACTCGAAGCAGTTCCTCGAGCAACTGGCCGAACGGACGAACGAGATCGCCTGGCTGGTCACCGAGGAACACGGGCGCGGTGTCTGCCTGCGGAAAGCGAAGGGCGAACTGGCCGTCCAGCCCTACAAGCAACTCGGTGCTCGGATCTCCCTCCACGATACCGCTGCCGGGAAGGCAATTCTCTCGCGGTTACCTCGCGAGCGGACGCAGGCCGTCATCGATCGATACGGGTTGCCTGAACGGACCGAAAATACGATCACCAGCTCCGAGGACCTGTTCAGGGAAGTGGAGTCCGCACGGGCCGAGGGCGTCGCGTTCAACGACGAGGAGTCGATCAC
This sequence comes from Halapricum sp., assembly GCA_041639775.1. GTDB lineage: Archaea > Halobacteriota > Halobacteria > Halobacteriales > Haloarculaceae > Halapricum. Next base: position 394 of record JBEQBN010000288.1, on the reverse strand, counting down.
CGGGTTCCGGGCGGTCGCCAGCCCGGTCTCGTCACCCGACGGGCAGGTCGGTGCGCTCGTCGTCTCCGGACCGAAGAACCGGCTGCGCGGAGAGCGGTTCTCGGAGACGGTCCCGGAGATCGTCTCCGGCGCCGCGAACGCGCTCGAACTCGAACTGTCCTCGGCGGTCGAATGAGCACCACCGATTCCGGGTTCTAGCTTCCCGTGTGATCGGAGAGAGATCGTGTGTGCAACTCCGTTTTGGGGACCGAAATCCGGACGACGGTTCCACCCGATTCTGCGTCCTGAAACAGAACTTCGCCGTCCATTTCCGAAATCGTGAGCGTGGCGAACCACAGTCCCATGCCAGTGCCATGCAGTAGTGCATCGACCTCTACCTGCCCCGTGACTACTT
>JBEQBN010000287.1:0-2758 GCA_041639775.1 Halapricum sp. | reverse complement strand
CGTCGTTGCCGCGTACCTCGGCGCTGTTCCGGCGATCCAGGATATCCGTGAGATCGAGCTCAACTACGGGACAGCCGCAGTCCGGGCTAGCAGGTATATTCTTGGGCTCGTGCTCGCCACTCTCGTCATATGGGTTTCGCTCCTGTGGCTACTGAGCGGTAGCGGGTTCGTTGCTTTTGCAGGGGTGAGTTTGGCCGCGATATACGCTGTATCGCCGTTGCTTGTCCGACTGCTAGTTTCGACTAGAGCGCCGACAGCGGACGAACGCGAGCGACTCGACCGAGACAGCAATGCAGTCGGTCTCGACGTTGACCAGGTCCGCGTGGTGACGGCGATGGACGGAACAGCACCCCAGGCGTACGTCCGCGGTATCTGGCCGTATCGAACCGTGTTCGTCACCGAGCCGCTGCTTAACGTTGGGGACGATCACTTGCGGGCAGCGCTCGCTGTCCGGGCTGGCCGACAGCGAACGCACCATTTCGAAACACGACTGTTCGTGACAATTGCCGGCGTTGGCGGTTCCACAGCCTTGCTACTCGGCTCTGTATCCGTCACGGGAACTGACGACACGCTGCTCGCGGCGACTGTGGCGCTCGTTACCATCGCTGCACTGTGGATCGGGCGACGACTCGTCTTCCGGGCGGATGCCTACGCTTCGGAGCACGTGGGCAGTGATATCCTAGCCGACTGGATCTATCGTGCGACCGACGAGGCGGACGTGCCCTTACAACGGGGTCGGATCTGGTCGCTCGCTCGGATGGAGCCCGATCCGGCGACCCGTCTCGATAGACTAGCCACTCGGCGAACGGAGACGGAGGATTGACGGCGACGGCAACCGAACCCCGGTTCGATGAGCGAACTCCTCGTTTCGGGCGGCCAGGTCTTGCGTCCCGACCATTCCGTCGAGCGTGCGGACGTACTGCTCGATCAGGACAGCGGCGAGATTATCGACATCGGTGATCTCTCAGGCGACGACGAACTCGATGCATCGGGCGGACTCGTCATTCCCGGCCTTGTCAACGCACACACCCACGTCGCGATGACGCTTTTGCGTGGCTATGCCGACGACAAACAACTCGACGCGTGGCTCCAGGAGGACATCTGGCCGGTCGAAGCCGAACTCACCGCGGCGGACGTCCGGGCCGGTGCGGAACTCGGACTGGTCGAGATGATCAAGTCGGGGACGACCGCCCTGAACGATATGTACTTCTTTATGTCGGAAATCGCCGAGGCTGTCGAAGCGGCTGGTGTGCGCGCACGCCTAGGTTACGGAGCGATCACAGTCGGGAACGACGACAAGGCCGCCCGCGAGGAGATGCGAGAGAGCCTCGCGTTCGCCCGCGAGTACGACGGCACGGCCGACGGACGGGTCCGAACCGCGTTTATGCCCCACTCGCTGACGACAGTCGGCGAAGAGTATTACCGGGAGTTCGTGCCCGAGGCTCGCGAGGCCGGCGTGCCGATCCATCTGCACGCAAATGAGACGACCGACGAGGTCGATCCGATCGTTGACGAGCACGGACAGCGCCCGCTGGCGTACGCGGCCGATCTGGGACTGCTCGAGTCAGAGGACTATCTGGCCCACGGCGTCCACCTTGCGGACGGCGAGACCGAGTTGCTGGCCGAGTGCGGCGCTGGTGTAGTCCACTGCCCGGCCTCGAATATGAAACTTGCCTCGGGGATGGCACCGATCCAGGACCTGCTCGATGCGGGCGTGGCGGTCGGCCTGGGTACCGACGGCGCGGCCTCGAACAATGATCTGGATATGTTCGACGAGATGCGTGACGCCGCAATGCTCGGCAAACTCGCTGCCGGGGACGCAAGCGCCGTCGACGCCGAGAGCGTCGTCGAGATGGCGACCCGCGGCAGTGCCGAGATTCTCGGGTTCGACTCCGGCCGGATCGAGCCGGGAGCGAACGCCGACCTGGCCGTGATCGACCTCAACGCGCCGCATCTGACGCCCGCCCACGACCTCGTCAGTCACCTCGCGTACGCCGCCCGCGGGAGCGACGTGCGACACACCGTCTGCGACGGACAGGTATTGATGCGCGATCGCGAGGTGACGGTCTTCGACGAGCAAGCCGTGCGGGAGCGGGCGAGCGAGCGAGCGCAGTCACTCGTCGACCGTGCAAACTAACTCGATACGATATTAGGGCATATAAGGCCATAAACTTGGATATAGTTATTTTCCGAAAACATTTATCAGCGACGATAGCGGAGCTTCTCCCGATGAGTTCCAAACAAGCGTCCAGTAGAATGCGATTCGAATGTGTGGATTGCGGAAAATCTGTCGTCCCGGCGTCGTACTGGGCAGCGTGTCCGGACTGTCACGGGGCGTTGCGGGAATCTCCCTAGAGCCATACCAGCTTTTATATACATATCGAGGCGAATACCCCGACCCACCGAAGTCGGGGATGAAGCCGACAACTCGTGATACAAACCATTAAGTCGATATATCGCTAATCAATAGACAGCGATGGAATACAGCCACCGCTACCAGGCCTACCCGACAGATGAGGTAGCGGAGCGGCTGGAACACCATCTCGATGTGCATCGCCAACTCTACAATCACGTCCGCTGGGACTACGAGAACAGCCCAGCGGACGACAAGCCCAGTGAGTACGACCAGAACAACAAGCTCCCCGAGTGGAAACAACGGTGGCCGATATTTGCTGAACTACACTCGAAAGCCGCCCAAGCCACCGTCGCACGCTTCCACCACAATCTCACCGTCCTGCGCAAACTCAAAGAGAAGGGG
>JBEQBN010000286.1:0-2759 GCA_041639775.1 Halapricum sp. | reverse complement strand
CGCTCGTAGACGACGTGTGGGTCGACGTCCTCGACGGCCTCGAGTGCGGCCGCCCGGATCGCCCCGGCTTCCTGCATCGAATCAGCCTAGCGGCGGGAAAGGCAAAGACCTTTGGAAGGGATTCACCCGGCGTTGTCAGCCGCTTTCCCGGCAGTTCGTCAGCCCAGACCGGGAGCTGCGGATCCGGCCGTACAAGCCGGTCGAGACCGTATAATGAGTATGTCATCTCCCGATCACACCGCCCTGCTGTCGATGCGCTGGCGCGATGCTGTCTTCGCACACTGGCCAGTCGATCCCGGCGTGATCGCACCGACGCTACCGGACGGCCTCGCCGTCGATACGGGCCCGGACGGGCAAGCCTGGCTGAGTGTCGTGGGATTCGTTATGGAGGACATCCGGCCGCGGTTCTCGCCGATCGGTCGGTCGTTCCCGGAGTTGAACCTCCGGACGTACGTCCGACACGGCGACGATTCGGGTGTCTACTTCTATAATCTCGACGCCGACGACTCGTTGAGCGTCGCGATCGCCCGGCGGCTCTTCCGGCTGCCGTACTACCGGGCGGAGATGCAAGTCACCGAGAGCGAGGAGGGGATTCGCTTTCGCAGCTACCGGACCCACGACGGCGTCGAGCCCGCGGCCTTCGACGCGACGATCAAGCCACAGGGGCCGGCCAGTACAGTCAAACCCGGGTCAACGGCAGCATTTCTGGTCGAGAACTACCGGTTTTTCGTCGCGAGTGACACGCTCTTTGCGGGCACGATCGCACACAAGCCCTGGGCGATCACGCCGGCAGACCTGACGATTCGGAAGAACACGTTATTCTCGGCTTCGGGATTCGACCGTCCGTCAGGAGAGCCACTCGTGCATTATGCGCCCGGTGAGGCAGTCACGGCCGGTCGCATCCAACGGGTCGAGCACAGGGTATAAGCCGACGACGGACACATCCACCGACGATGGACGAGCCAGCCGACGCGTCAGTGGGGGCAGACGAACTGACTGACGAAGAGTCACAGGAGGGGACAGACCCGTCGGAGAACGACAAATCCGATCCCGAGGCGTATACGACCGACACTCGGACGCTGGATCCACGGGTGCGGTGGCTGTGGGTTAGTCGTGCGGTCATCGTCGCGCTCGTGTTGGGTGCAATCGCAACTGCCGCGGCAGGGGCACTTGCGCCCGATCGAATATGGGCCGGACCGGTCGTGTTCGTGGTGGCGGCCGCCCTCGGAACCGCTCACGCGTTGTTGCTGTATCGGTCCTGGTCCTACGAGGTTCGCGAGGACTCGCTGTTTCTCGATCGCGGCGTGATCACGCGCGTTCGGACAGTCGTCCCCTATGTTCGTGTACAACACGTCGACACGAGTCGCGGCCCGGTCGAGCGGGCGATGGGGCTCTCGTCGCTGGTCGTCTACACGGCCGGTTCGCGCGGGGCCGACGTGACGGTCCCGGGAATCAAACCATTGGAAGCAGACGATCTCCAGACGCGACTGAAGGCACTGGCGATCGAATCCGAAGGAGAGGACGCCGTCTAACATGCAACTCGATCCACTCTCGGTTCCGTACCGGGCAGTCGAAGGCGGGCTGCAGCTGGTCGTCGGGATCGCGATCTTTGGCATCGCAGGGGCCGGATCGATCGGTGGCGTCGAAGGGGTCGCCGTGTTCGGCGTGCTCGTGCTCCTCGGGATTGGGCTCTCGCTGGGCTGGCAACTGGCGTACTACCAGCGCTTCGAGTACCGACTGACTCCGGACACCTTCGACATCGACTCCGGCGTGATATCGCGGCGGGCCAGGGAGATCCCCTACGGGCGAATCCAGAACGTCGACATCCGCCAGAACGTGATCCAGCGCGCGCTGGATATCGCGGAGGTTCGCCTGGAGACCGCCGGCGGCGGCCAGACCGAGGCGCGACTGCGATACGTCGGCCGGACGGACGCAGAACACATCCAAGAAGAGGTTAGCCGCCGCAAACACGCCGAGAGCGAGGTGCCGGAGCGGGACACGGCAGACAGAGGCGAGACGCTGTTCGAACTGGACGGCCGCGAGCTGGTTGTCCTCGGGGTCGTCTCGATGGACCTGCGATTGCTGTCGATTCTCGCCGTGCCGGCGTCGGTCGTCGGCCCGTCGATGTTCACGGAGTTTGCACCTGCAGGTGCGACGATTGCTGTCCTCGTTGTCGGGCTGGTCGGGCTCGTCGTCGCTTCGGCGGTGGTCAGCGCCGCGATCGCGATGACTCGGTATTACGGGTTCGTCCTCACCGACCAGGGCGAGGAGTACCGCTACGAGCGGGGACTGCTCCAGCGGTTCAGCGGCTCGATCCCCAAAAACAAGGTGCAGACGATCACGCTCACCGAGAACGTCATCGCACGTCGACTCGGCTACGCCAGCCTCTCGATCGAGACGGCGGGCTACGCCGGGGGCAGCCAGGGCGGGTCCGGCTCTCAGTCGGCGATTCCCATCGCACAGCGGGCACACGCGATCGAACTGGCCGGGCAGATCGAGGACTTCGAGGGGCTCGACTTCGAACGGCCGCCAAAGCGTGCCCGGGAGCGATACGCGGCCCGCTACGGAATCGTCCTGGCCGTGCTGGTCGCGGCCGCGTACGCGGTCGTCCAGTTCACGTCGCTGTCTGCTCCCTGGTACGTGTTGCTTGGGGGCGTCGTCCTCATCCCCCCGGCAGCACACCTCAAGTGGCGCAACCGCGGCTACCGACTCGAAGCGGACTACGTCATCACGCGAAACGGGTTCTGGTCGCGTCGGAT
>JBEQBN010000285.1:0-2767 GCA_041639775.1 Halapricum sp. | reverse complement strand
CCGCGCTGGGTGGCTCCGAATTGCTCGCCCGACTTGGCGGAAGCGATCGCTTCCCGGAACTGCCCGAGTCGCCGGGTGCGTTGATCGAGACAATTGCCGAGATCGCCGACTTCGAGAGTACGCTGGCGACCCACGACATCAGCCACGGCGGGCTCGCAGTCACGCTTGCGGAGATGGTCACCGACGAAGCCGGCGCCGACGTGGCCGTCGAGAGTCCGCTCGCGGCCTTCGACGAACAGCCCGGGCAGGTCGTCGTCGAGACGACCGACCCCGCGGCGGTCCGGGACGCGTTCGATGGGATCGCGCCCGTGATTGAGCTGGGCGAGGCGACCGAGACCGGACGGCTCGAACTGGATGCTGGCGAGGAAGCCCTCGCTGTCGACGCCGATGCGATCGCCGAGCTGCGGAGTGTCATTGACGAAGAGCTGTAGGATTTTTGTCGGCGGTAGTCGAACCACCGCGTATGGCAGGCGAGTCTCCGACAGCGCGCGCCCGCGAGAACGTCGTCGAAATCGTCTCGACGCTGGTCACTGGAATATTCCTTGCGGCGCTGTTCACCGGCCAGGATTGGTGGCTCCCGTTTATGTTAGTGGGATACGTCGTGGTTGTCCCGCTGACGGCGCTTTTGTTTGGCGACGAGGACGAGGTCGATGAGTGGGTCGAAGACGCGGATGTGGCGGCGAGCGCGGAACCGACCACCGACCGCCGGAAGGCCGATGATGACCGCCAAGAAGCCCTGGAAACGCTCCGGGAGCGATACGCTCGCGGGGAACTCACTGACGAGCAGTTCGAACGGAAAGTCGAACGACTGCTCGAAACGGAGACACTTGCGGACGTCGAGGATCGATCCCATAACGCGCCGGACCGTGAATCCACGGTCGACGACCGCGAGCAGGACCGGGAACTCTCGTAGGCGCGATCATCAACAGTTATCGCGCTCGCGCCCTCGGTCGAAACTATGACCGACTTCTCACGGCGAGTCGAGCAAGTATCGATCTCGGGGATTCGCGAAGTGTTCGAGGCCGCAAGCGAGGACGCGATCAACCTCGGACTGGGTCAACCGGACTTTCCGACGCCCGAACACGCCCGCGAGGCAGCCGTCGAGGCTATCCGCGCGGGCAAAGCCGACGGCTACACCTCTAACAAGGGGACGCCGGACCTTCGGGAAGCCATCAGCGAGAAACACGCACGGGACAACGATCTCGATGTCGACCCCGAGAACGTTATCGCCACCTCCGGAGGGAGCGAGGCATTGCATATCGCGATCGAGGCCCACGTCGACGCGGGCGAAGAGGTACTTTTCCCCGATCCGGGTTTCGTCTCCTATGCGGCACTGACCCATCTCGCTGGCGGGACGCCGAAGCCGATCCCGCTACGCGATGACTTGACCCTTGATCCTGCCACAGTCGAGGAAGCGATCACCGACGACACCGCCGCGTTCGTGGTCAACAGCCCTGCTAATCCGACGGGAGCGGTGCAGTCGCCCGATGATATGCGGGAGTTTGCCCGCATCGCCGACGAACACGACGTGCTCTGTATCTCCGATGAGGTGTACGAACACATCGTCTTCGAGGGTGAACACCGCTCGCCGATGGAGTTTGCAGACAGCGACAACGTCGTCGTCGTCAACGCCTGCTCGAAGAGCTACTCGATGACTGGCTGGCGGCTGGGCTGGGTAACCGGGAGCAGCGACCGGATCGAGCGGATGCTCCGGGTTCATCAGTATGCCCAAGCCTGCGCCAGTGCGCCCGCACAGTACGCCGCCGAGGCTGCACTCGCAGGGCCCCAAGACGCTGTCGAGGAGATGGTCTCGGCCTTCGAGCAGCGGCGTGACGTCCTACTGGACGGGCTGGAGGATATGGGCCTTGCGTACCCGACGCCGAAGGGTGCTTTCTACGCGATGCCGGAGGTGCCAGACGGCTGGGTCGAGGAAGTGATCGACCGCGGCGTTGTCGTCGTCCCTGGCGATGCCTTCGGCGAATACGGCGAGGGGTACGCCCGCATCTCGTATGCTACCGGGATGGAAGACCTGAAGGAAGCGATCGAGATTATGGACACCGCGACCGACGCCGTGCGATAGCGGTTCGTCGTCACCGACGGCGACGCGCCGGTTCTGTGGACCGCTCGTATCCCAGGTTTCGGTCAGCCACGCGCACGAGCCGTGCTGATGAAGATACACCCTTGAGAACAGTCCCAACTGGGGCGTCTCATACTGGTGGCGATACCATTTCGAAATGATCTGGTACGCCGTCGTGCCAAATATCTGTCCGAACGTATCGCCACCTGATTCAGCGAGGGCGTCCCGCCTACGGCGGGCGGGAATCGCGTACGCTCCGAGAGGTAACCAACACTCAACAGCGCGGCCAATTCTCCGTATTTTTATAAATATAGGCCCACAAGTGGCATATAGATGGAGATTACTCGTACCGCAGTTGTCAAGCTCTCTGTCCCGGGCAACCGCCGTGACGACCTGAAACGGACAATGAACACGTTTCGGGACGCAACACAGCGGTTCGCAGACCGAGGATGGGATGGCGACGACGATGGGTACGTGATTACATCCGGTAATCATCTCCAGCGCCTTGTCTACGATGACATCCGTGAGGACACTGGCTTGCACGCTGACCTGACGGTTGCCGCAGCAGACCACGCCGCTAACGCACTTGATGGGTGCGTTGAGAAAATGAAAGAGGGAGAACGCACCTCGAAACCAGTGTTCACGTCGAATACGACCGTCTACAACACGAACGCGATTACCTACTTTGAG
>JBEQBN010000284.1:0-2805 GCA_041639775.1 Halapricum sp. | reverse complement strand
GAGTACTCCGAGCGCGTTCGGCTTCCGGTCGCCGTCGACGAACACTCCGCCAGCGCCACCTACAACAACGGGATTCTTGAGGTCACGTTCCAGCGCCAGGACAACTCTGCGGATATTGATCTCTCCTGATGGCTGACCGCGAGAAACTCCGTGATCTCGTCGGCTCCTCGTTCCTGATCGAGGATCTGCTTGCGTATCAGTCCGGTGCGGTCGTCAGCCAGACTCTCGTCGACGAGGAGGCTGTCACTGTCACTGTCTTTGCTTTCGACGAGAGCGAGCGACTCAGCGAGCACACGGCACCGCACGACGCCATCTTGCAAGTCGTCGACGGGACCGCTCTCGTCACCGTCTCCGGGACCGAACACGAGGTCCCAGCCGGTGAGTCGATCGTCCTCCCGGCAGACGAACCGCACGCTGTGGAGGCCGCGTCGCAGTTCAAAATGTTCCTGACAATGCTTCGGTAACGCGTGTCAAACCTGCGTCTGTCGACGCGTCGCACACAACCGATTGTCCTTTAATCCCGGCGCCGATTCCTTCCAGTATGGACCGGTTCGCCGACGTCGACGACCAGTACGACCCACACGCCGTCGAGGAGCGTGTCTTCGCGTACTGGGAGGCAGTCGACGCCTACGAGAAAACTGTGGAGCATCGTGCCGACGGCGAGGACTTCTTCTTCGTCGATGGGCCGCCATACACCTCGGGTGCGGCGCATATGGGAACGACCTGGAACAAGACTCTGAAGGACATCTACATCCGCTATCTCCGGATGCAGGGCTATGACGTGACCGATCGCCCGGGCTATGATATGCACGGGCTCCCCATCGAGACCAAAGTCGAGGAGCAACTCGACTTCCAGAACAAAAAAGACATCGAGGAGTTCGGCGAGGACGCCTTCATCGAGGAGTGCAAGGCCTTCGCCGACGAGCAACTCGAAGGCTTGCAGGAAGACTTCCAGGATTTCGGCGTCTGGATGGACTGGGACAACCCCTACAAGACAGTCGAGCCCGAGTATATGGAAGCGGCTTGGTGGGGCTTCGAGAACGCCCACGAGCGTGGCCTCGTCGAGCAGGGCAAACGCTCGATCAACCAGTGTCCACGGTGCGAGACCGCAATCGCCAACAACGAGGTCGAGTACGATCAGGTCGAAAAGCCTTCGATCTACGTCAAATTCCCATTGAACGAGCGCGCGGACGAGCGAAGCGAGTCCTCGGAACACGCGAGTAGCGCGGAACGGAGTTCCGCGGACCGTTCGAGCGGGCAAAGCCCGCGAGAAGACGGCGACGCCACGAGCGACGCATCCCTCGTCATCTGGACGACGACGCCCTGGACCATCGTCGCCAACACCTTCGTCGCGGTCGACGGTGATCTGGAGTACGTTGGTGTCGACGCCACGAAAGACGGCGAGACCGAACGCCTGTACGTCGCCGAGGCGGTCGTCGAGGACGTGCTCAGAGAGGGTCGCTACGACGACTACGAGGTTGTCGAACACCTCGACGGCGAGGAGATGGTCGGCTGGGAGTACGATCACCCTCTCGCGGACGAGGTCCCCGACCACGCCCAGGCCGAGGACTCCGGACAGGTCTACACCGCCGAGTACGTCGAGGCCGACCGCACTGGACTGGTCCACTCCGCGCCCGGCCACGGTGAGGAGGACTTCGAGCGCGGCCAGCAACTCGATCTAGAAATGTTCTGTCCCGTCGGTCCGAACGGGGAGTACACCGACGAGGCCGGCAAATACGCGGGCACGTTCGTCCGGGACGCTAATGAGGAAATCATCGCGGATCTAGACGAAAAAGACCTGCTGCTCGCCCACGACACGACGAACGTCCGGGAAGGCCATTGCTGGCGATGTGACACAGATATCGTTCGGATCGTCACCGACCAGTGGTTCATCACGATCACCGACATCAAAGACGAACTGCTGGAGCTCATCGAGGACAGCGAGTGGCATCCCGAGTGGGCCCGCGATAATCGATTCCGGGACTTCGTCGAGGAGGCCCCCGACTGGAACGTCTCCCGCCAGCGCTACTGGGGGATCCCGATCCCGATCTGGACCCCCGAAGACTGGGACGGGTCGATGGACGACGCCATCGTCGTCGGCGACCGCGAGGAACTCGCCGAGCGGGTCGACCAGGACGTCGATCCCGAGACCGTCGATCTGCACAAGGACACCGTCGACGAGTTGACGATCACCGAGAACGGGACCACCTACACCCGTGTCGAGGACGTCTTCGACGTGTGGCTGGACTCCTCTGTTGCGACGTGGGGGACGCTGGATTATCCCGAGCAGACTGAGTCCTTTGAGGAGTTGTGGCCTGCTGATCTCATCATCGAGGCCCACGACCAGACTCGCGGGTGGTTCTGGTCGCAACTCGGTATGGGCGGGGCGTCGATGGGCGAGATCCCCTACGACGAGGTGTTGATGCACGGCTATGCCAATATGCCCGACGGCCGCGGAATGTCCAAATCGAAAGGGATCACCGTCGATCCCCACGAGGTCATCGACAAACACGGCCGGGATCCGATGCGGCTGTTCCTCCTCTCTGTCACCGCGCAGGGCGAGGATATGAACTTCTCCTGGGAGGAAACCCAGGAGATGGGCCGCCGGCTGAACATCCTCTGGAACGTCTTCCGGTTCCCGCTGCCGTATATGCGGGCCGACGGCTTTGATCCGGGTGTTGCGTCGGAGACGCAACGAGCCGAAGCCGCCGAAGCGACCACTGTCGAGTCCGTCGCTGACGATCTCGAACTCATCGACGAGTGGCTCCTATCCCGCCTCCAGACTGTGAAAACCGAGATGGACGC
>JBEQBN010000283.1:0-2810 GCA_041639775.1 Halapricum sp. | reverse complement strand
GGTTATACGCCGCCAGCGCTCGGTAGAAGGCCGGCGGGTGGATCGTGTAAACCCGGATGACGTTCGCGATCTCGCCGATGTCCGCCAGCCAGCGGTCGTATTCCGCTCGGGTTATCGCCGCTTCCCCCGGAAACCGTCCCGGCTTCGCCATTCCGAGGTTGATCCCCCGCACGGACAACGACTGATACGCATCCCCACGCAGTTTTTCGAATCCGTCGTCGCCGACCCGGAATCGCGGCTTGTCCGGCTGCTCTGACTGGTCCGGCTGCTCCGTGTCAGTCCGGGTCGACCGTTCGGACTCCGTTCGGCCGTCACGACTCCCAGACTGGCATCCTGCGATCGTCCCGGTACCTGCAGCCCCGACTGCCGCGATGAATCGTCTTCGGTCCACACGTCTGTATTCCGTCGAGATACAATGAGACTGTCGGCACTGTTTCGCGTGCTCGCTACCCACTTTGGTCGCAGGGATAACCACACTTTTGCACGGTCGATGCCAATAGAGTGACAATGACATCGGTACTCGTCGTCGACGACGACGAAACGATCAGACAGCTGGTCTCCCACCGGCTCGAAGCCTCCGGCTACGAGGTTCGGGCCTGTGAGGACGGCCGCGAGGCCGCGGACCTGCTCGACGGTGAGTACGAACCCGATCTGATCGTGTTGGACGTGATGATGCCCCGCCTCAACGGCACTCGGCTCGCACGGATGGTCCGGAACGGGGAGTTGGCGGTCCGCTCGGACCTGCCGATCGTTATGCTCACTTCTCGCGGGCGCGAGGAGCACGTTCTCGAAGGGTTTGAGGCCGGTGTCGACGATTACATATCGAAACCGTTTCGCAGTTCCGAGCTACTTGCCCGAATCAAACGTCACATCGGTGCGTGACTGATGATCGGATTCGTCCCTGCCGTGACAGCGTTTGGGTATTCCGTTCCCCAAACCGTTGTGCTCGTGTTCGTCGCACTCGTCGTCGGCCTCCTGCTCGTGGTGCAGTTCTATCTCACGATCGGACTGTCGGTCTATCGCTCGGTGAAGCAAACGCGTCGCGACCGAGTCGAGTCGGAACTGCGTGGTGAACTTCTCGACCGGCTGTTCGCCGAGGACCCGGACTGGGAGGCGTGGGTCGGTGACCGCTCGCCCGCCGAGCGCGACGTCGTCGAGTCGCTTCTGGACGAACACCTCCGAGAACTCGACGGCACTGAAGCCGAGACGCTTCGAGGGCTGGGAGACGCACTCGAAATTCCCGAACGTGCGGGTCGGCGACTCGAAGCCGGCGACGAGTATGAGCGCTTGCACGCACTCACATGGCTGACACTGCTACGTCGCCCGGGACCGTACCTCAAATCGTCGTTCGAGCCCCGGACGCCACGCGAGCGCGCGTCGGTGGTGACGCTGTTGGTGCAGACTGACCGACTCGCGGACGAGGAGACCGGAATAAAGATCCTGCTCGACGGCATCGACGCGCAGTTTACTGTATTCGGACAGGACACGCTCTATCGCGTCGCACGTCGGGATCCCGATCCCCTGCTTCAGACGGCAAGCGAGGCCTACCAGACGTGGCCTGAACCGCTGTTGGGGCAGGTGCTCGCGGTCTGTGCCCAACTGGAAACGAGCGTTCGAGACGGCGAACTGGCGTGGATCGTCGCCGTGCTTGAGACCGGCACAGAGGCCACGCGGGCTGCCGCCGCCGACGCGCTCGCCAGTTTCGGGTGGCGAGGGTCGCTCCGCGATCGGGCGTTTCTCGAACGCGCGGTGAACGATCCATCGCCGCGCGTTCGAAACGCAGTCTACGGGATGCTCGCGTCGTGGGGCGACCGAGCGGCACTCGAGGTGCTCCAGCAGGCGCTGGCCGCGGAGACTGACTCCGGTGCGCTCACGGCCGGTATGACGGCACTGGCGAGTCGACAGGACCGCTTCGAGACCGACCCTGGGGTGATGCTCGGGGCGGCGTGGGACTGGAGCCTCGAACACGTCGAGTACGACCGTCTCGCACGGCGTGCGGAGACTCAGAAGGTGCGCTAGTATGCACACGCTCGCACATCTCCTCGCGACAGTCGTGTTTGCCTTCGGCGTCTTTGCCGTCAGTCTGTACGCGCTGATCAACGTCGGGTATCTCCTGTTGCACGCACTGGCGCTGCTCGAACTGCGCGACAACGTCCGGGAGTCGCGCTGGGATCCGCCGTTCCGGAAGTTCGCCAGCCCCTTTTACCCCGGGATCGGTGTCGTCGTCCCGGCGTACAACGAGGCGGAAACGATCGCCGAGAGCGTGCAGTCGATGCTCTCGTTGAACTATCCGGAACTGGAAGTCGTCGTGGTCAACGACGGCTCGACCGACCGCACGCTCGAACAGTTGATCGATACCTTCGATCTCGAATCTGTCGACGCCGAGGTCCCGTTCGAGGTCCCAGCCGAGGCGATTCACGACGTATACCGATCGACGACCTACGAGGAACTGCTCGTCGTTGACAAGGAAAACGGCGGCAAAAGTGACGCGCTCAACGCCGGCCTGTGGCTGACCGAGATGCCGCTATTTTGCGCCGTCGACGCCGATACGATCATCGACCGAGACGCGCTGCTGTCACTGGTCCGGCCGTTCCTGAACGAGCCGACGACAGCCGTTGCGTCCGGTGGCGTGATCCGGGTCGCCAACGCGTCTACGATCGAGGACGGGGTCGTCAAAGAGACCGCGCTACCGAAGACCGGGTTGCCGGGGATTCAGGTGATGGAGTACCTCCGGGCGTTCTATTCGGGGCGGCTGGGCCTCAATCGCGTCAACGGTCTCATCCTCATCTCCGGCGCGTTCGGACTGTTCC
>JBEQBN010000282.1:0-2810 GCA_041639775.1 Halapricum sp. | reverse complement strand
TCGAACAGTGGTACGTCGGGGGCCACTCGCTGGGTGGCGCGATGGCCTGTCGGTATGCGGGCGAAAACCCAGAGCAGGTCTCGGGAGTCGTCCTGTTCGGGTCGTACTGTGACCGGTCGATCAGCGATAGCGGACTCCGAGCGTTGAGCGTAGTCGGAAAACAAGATACGGTGCTCGACTGGAACGAGTACGAGAACAGCAAGGGGAGCCTGCCGGCCAGCGCGACGATCAGGGAGTTAGCGGGGGTGAACCACACGCAGTTCGGGAGCTACACGGGCCAACCTGGCGACGAACCCTCGGGGACGACCTACACAGTTGCCCACCGACGGCTGGCGAACGTAACTGTCCCGTGGTTCAGGCAGACAAGTGAACGCACCACTCAAGGCGTCAGCCGGGTGACAGAGAGCCACTCGATGTCGTCACCGACGAGTGCGAACACCATCCGCTTGCGGACGCCGTGAGCCAGCCGGACGTCGAGCGCGAGGTCACGCGGGGAGAACGCGTGATCGGCCGGGAGGACACGAACGAGCAACTCCGAGTGCCCGAGTTCATCGACGTGTTCGACGTCGGCGTACGTCCGGAAGTCGGCGCCGAACTTGTAGCCGGTCTTCGGAACGACGTGCCGATCGCGGAGCGCCCGGTAGACGGCGAGCCGGCGATCGAAGCGGTCTCCTTCGACCTCGCGTCCGCGTTCGAGGAGCGTCCGCTCGTCGATCTCCAGCGCGCCCCGGCCGGCGAGAAAGGCGGCTTCGAGCAGCGACAGCTGCAACGGCGCTCCGTCTTCGCCGAGCGGTTGGCCGTAGAACCCGCGCTCGTACAGCGCCACCGGCGGGTCCCAGACGAGCACGCGGTCCTCGAGCAGATCGCCTGAGACGTCGCGGAGGGGATCGATACGCGTCGATCCCTCGATATCGGGGCGTTCGGTATCAAGGTAAGTAATGGAGGACTCCTCGTCAACGACAGCGAGGACGACCTCCCCCAGCGACCGAGCGGGAACGTCGGTTCGTTCGCCGATCGCCCGAACCCGGTAGGCGACAGTATCGTCCCAGGGACCGTTGCCGCGGGGGTAGACGAGAAAGTCAACGCCGGCCTCATCGGTCGGAGAGAGGTAGAAGCCGCGATCACGAAGGTCCTTGTAGACGAGCACGTCGATTTCCGAGACGAGATCTGAAGACAGGAGATCCCGAAAGTCCAGTCGGTCGCCCGAGTCGGCGTCCCGGATCGCCCCGATATCGCCGCGGTAGAGGATGTGTGCAGCCTCGACCGGGGCGAGCGCCAGGTCGCCGTCGACGACGCGGCCGTACCCGCGCGAGTCGTAGAACCGCTCGCGCGCTTGTCGACCACCCCGAACGATCGAGCCGTCGAGAGTGAGTTCCATATGCAATCCAGCCCGCTCGCGCGCAAAGAGGCTACGATCCGTTGGGAGTCAATTCGGCGGCGTCACAGGTCGCGTCCAAGCAGCGCTGTCCTCCATCGGTGTCGAAAAGCGGCAGTCCGCAGGCACACTCGCCAACGACCGTTCCAGACGGGAACGCAAAGCCAGTGTCGCAGTCGGGGTAGTTCTCACAGCCGACAAGTAGACCGCTACGTCGGAGAATCCGGAGGTCACCGCCGCAGTTCGGACACTCCCACTCGCGGTCGAAGGCACGCTTGACGACCGCGTCCATCGATTCACACTCCCGGTCGATGCAGATGTCGAAGACGTGCCCGCGTTCGACGCGCATAAGCGGGAGTCCACAGTCACACCGCTCGTCGATGACGGCCGCATCGCCGGGCAGGCCAAACCGTGCCGAACAGCCGGTACAGGACACGCCGTCCGCTGTGCGGACGAGCGTCCCCCCACAGTCCGGGCAGTCCCCGACCGGTCGCCCGGCCGAGCTGGCAGGATACTGGCCACGTGCATACTCCTCGTGAACGTCGACTCGAAGGTGTTGGTCGCCGTCCTGGGCCTCGATCCGATCAGTCTCGATAGTGACCGATTCCGCGCGAGTGAGCCACGCGACCGGCTGGTAGCCGTCGGCGTCGTGGACCAGCACGGTGTTATCGGGTTTGACCAGGACGGTCATCCGACCGCGCTGGCGGTGAGCGCGAACGCGGTTGCCATCGAACGTGCTCGTACACTCTCCGGTCGTGACGGTGATCGCGTCGTGCATACCGCGGGTGGCGTCGACTTCGAATTTAAACCCTCGGGGGATCGCCATCGATTTCTCGCCAGCCATCCAACAGCGAGTATGAACGCAGTGCTGTTCGATATGGACGGTGTTGTCGTCGACTCGGAGCGGTACTGGCCGCAGCTCGAATCCGAGCGTCTCTTTCCAGAAGTCGTCCCGGGTCAGGATGTCGATCCCGAGGAAGTTATGGGGATGAACTATAGGGAGATCTACGAATACCTGGCGGACAACTACGAGGTGGCCGTCGACAGCGAGCGTCACGCAGAGCTATTCGAGACGCTTGCAGCGGAACTCTACGGGGAACGCGTGACCCGTATGGACGGGTTCGAGTCGCTGGTGTCGGAGCTACAGGCGGACGGTATCGGCGTCGGACTCGTCACCTCGTCACCGCACGCGTGGATCGATATCGTGCTCGACCGCTTCGAACTGGGAGGGTACTTCGACGCGGTCGTCAGTGCCGAAGACGTCGACAGCGGGAAACCAGCACCGGACGTCTACGTGCAGGCACTGGAAGCGCTCGACGCGGACTCGGATGCGAGCGTCGCCGTCGAGGACTCGACGACCGGTGCAAAGGCCGCGAAGGCCGCGGGGCTGCAGTGTATCGGCTACACCGGCGTCCACGACGGGATCGACCCCGAG
>JBEQBN010000281.1:0-2817 GCA_041639775.1 Halapricum sp. | reverse complement strand
GTCTCCTATCGTCGCGTGCCGACCACGTCCGGAAGCCTGCCGTCGGTGCGGACACCTGCCGGGGATAGCTCCGTGTTCGGTCACGCGCTTGCCAGAGAGTTTCCCAGACAGGTAGATAAAGGCTCCTACGCGAGTATCAAAGGATAAAATTAGGCGGGGCTTGAGCGTCGCATTTAAATCACAACGAGCGATTGATCGGCGGATTCAGTACTGATTCTGGAAGTCGCCGATCGCTCCTGTCTGGCGATTACGGTGAATCGGACGGACGGGTGACCGACAGCCGACCGTCGTATCAGCTGAACGTCAATCGTTCGAGCAGTCGTCGTCGGAGCGGCGGTCGGCGAGAGTCTCGGGGCCAGACCGTGACGGTGGTACACCCGGGACTGGGGAACGCCGGCCGGTCGTCGAACAGGGCGTTCCGAAGTCGGTGATCGGCACCGCGTCGAATCAGGAGATCCGGCCGGGAGAGCGTCTTGTCGCCCTGGACGGAGTGGGTCTGGATCGGGACGGACAGCATCTCGGACAGTTCGGACTGGTACTCGTCCATGGTCAGTCGTTGCTGTTCGGTGTCCTCGTCGCGGGCGGGCGACCAGAGCGACAGCGTGCCCCGGTTCTCCGCGGTGATCGATTCGGCGAGCTGGACCGCCGTCGGCGGATACGGACCCTTCTCCCCGGTGACGACGATCTGCTTCGGGTCGTCGTAACCGAGATTGTCGACGAGGAGCACGTCACACGGCGCGTGTCGAGCGACCCAGTCGATCGGGTCGCCGAGGAGCCGGGACCGGAGTCGAAGCGGCTCGTGTTCGGTCACGATCGAGTCGACACCGCGGTTGCTGGCGAAGTTGACCAGCGCGTGTTTCGTGTCGTGGCTGACGATCTCGTCGGCCTCGATGTCGATATCGAACTCCTCGGAGAGGTTCTCGATCCGTCGCTCGAAGGAGCGGTCCGACGACGATTGCTCGATCGTGTCCGACAGCAACGGCGCTTGGTCGGGGATTTCCTCGAACCGAACGGCGACGACGCGACCGTCGTCGGGACGGACCAGATCGGCGGCGAGTTTGATCAGGGAGCGCTCTCGGTCCTCGTCGAGGTACTTCGTGAACGCCACGAGCACCTCGTTTCTGTCCTCGTCTCGCACAGTCTCCACGTCGTTCAGCACGTCCTTGCTGACCTGTCGCCGGATCGCGTCCGTCGCGGCCCCTTCCCTGTCCACCCGGGGTCGGACGTATAGGAAGTACCAGAGGACGCTCCCGACCGTGATGACCGCTGCGCCGGCGAGTGCGATAAAGCCCATCTGGGTGAGCAACAGCACGCCGGTGATCGCGCCGAAGATCTGCAACCAGGGGTACAGCGGCGAGGTGAACTCGGGATCGTACGCCGCGTTCCCTTCTCGGAAGGCGACGACGGCCAGATTGATGAGCGCGAACACCATGATCTGGAACGCGCTCGCGAGCTTCGCGATGTCGAGGATCGGGACGAACGCGATCAGGAGTAGCAACACCGCCCCGGTGAGCGTGATCGAGTTGAGCGGCGTGCCGAACCGGTCGCTGACTGCCGACAGCGACGGGGGTGCCAGCTTGTCGCGGCTCATCGCGAAGGGGTAGCGCGACGAGGAGAGGATGCCGGCGTTCGCGGTCGAGACCAGCGCGAGCATGGCCGCGAGGATCACGGCGATCCAGCCGGCGTATCCCAGCGTCGCCTGCGCGGCTTCGGCCATCGGCGTCTCCGATCCGGCGACGGTGCCGGGGTCGGTGACGCCGACGAGGACGGCGACGATAGCGACGTACAGCACCGTCGTGAACACGAGCGAGCCGAGGATTCCCAGCGGGATGTTCCGACCGGGGTCCTCGATCTCCTCGGCGACGCTCGCGACCTTCGTGACACCGGCGTAGGAGACGAACACGAGCCCAGTCGCGGCGAACAGGCCGCCGAGTCCCGCATCGAAGAAGTCGACGTAGTTGGCCGTCTGGACGGCGGGGGCACTGCCGGCGGTGAACCAGCCAAGCGCCGCGAGCATCACGACGACGATCCCGACCTGGAGCCGTCCGGTCTGTTTCGCGCCGACGACGTTGACGAGGATCAGGACCGCCGCGAGCCCCAGCGCCACGGGTTCCTTCGGGAGGTCGAACAGCAAGAGCAGGTACGGGACGCCGCCGACGAGCGCGAGCGCGCCCTTGAACGACAGCGAGAACCACGTGCCGACGCCGGCGATCGTCCCGAGCAGCGGCCCCATCCCACGCTCGATGTAGATGTAAGTCCCGCCGGCCTCGGGCATCGCGGTCGCCATCTCGGACTTCGAGAGGGCGGCCGGGACGACGAGCAGGCCAGCGAGCGCGTACGCGAAGATGACTGCCGGGCCGGCAATTTCCAGGGCGAGCGCGGGCAGGATGAAGATACCACTACCGATCATCGCGCCGATGCTGATCGCGAGGACGGACGGCAGACCGAGGTCTCGTTCGAGTTCCTTCATGAGACGAAAGGTTCGTCGCCCCGCATCGTCACCGGTACGCCACCGTCGCCGGGCACCGCAGACGAGTCGCTGCTGGCCGCGCTGTCGCGATCGCCGGCCGTCGGTGGTGCAGTGGTCATAGTTAGCTGTCGATGCCGACCGTTCGTGTTCGAGACAGTCGACGGCATTCATCCGCCCATTGATGACGGAACGTCATAAGCTAGCGGTTTCAATGACGATACGAGAATTAAAGGCAATTATTATTGCAGTGTCGTCAATAGAGAGGGAGTCCCGTTCGAACCGCTCGGAGCAGAGACTGAACAAGACATTTAGTGGGGCGATTGCAATGTCTCGGTAGATGAAGAACG
>JBEQBN010000280.1:0-2847 GCA_041639775.1 Halapricum sp. | reverse complement strand
CCTGTCGATCGACAGCCCCGTCACCCCATCAGCTCGTGATCCCGCCGGCGACGACTCACCACTGGCGTGGCATCCGTGCTCGGATCAACGGGTTCGACGAGATCCGCGCGGCACGGATCGCGAGCGCCGACAACCCCGCCCACCCGCTCGCAAACGCACCCGGGGAATACGGACACGTCAACGACGGCCCAGACCGATGTATCCGACCCGACTCAGTCTCCGCGTCCGATCGGCCGATCCCGCCGCCGTCGCGTTCGGATCGCGGTGCGAGCGACTGATCGTTCGGGACACGGGCCAATCCGGCGGATCGGTGTGAACGACGGCTCCCGTCGGACGGTAGACCGAGTTCTGATCGGTTCAAAACGCGCCAAAAAGCGTTAGGACGAGGGCCGACCGATCAGTTCCCGGTCGAATCGCTATCGGATCCGTCGCCCGTCTCGTTGAACTCCTCCGAGCCGGGCATCTCGGCGTCCATCTCGTCGATGACTTCGTCGGGATCTTTGATCTCGGTGTCGTCGGCGCCCTGTTTGACTGCCTGGGCCTGTTCTTCCATCTCCTCGACGTCGACCTCGGCCTCTTGGTCGATCTGTCCGAGGATCTCCTCGATGTCGTCCAGCCCGAGCATCTCGCGGGTCGCCTCGTCGAACTCCATCCCCTCGAGCTCGTGACCGTCTGTTTTAGTGTCGCTACCGGAGAGGTGTTTGCCGTAGCGGCCGACCAGCGAGGTGAGTTCCTGGGGCAGGACGAACTTTGTCGACTCGCCCTTGCCAATCTCCTCGAGGGTTTCCATCCCGCGCTCGATGACAGCACGTTCGCCCATCGATTCGGCGGATTTCGCCCGCAGCACCGTCGAGATGGCGTCACCCTGTGCTTCGAGGATCTGACTCTGTTTTTCACCCTGCGCGCGGATGATGTTGGACTGCTTTTCACCCTGGGCCTGCTCAACGGCCGAGCGTCGTTCACCCTGAGCTTCCAAGATCATCGCACGGCGGCGACGTTCCGCGGAGGTCTGTTGCTCCATTGCCTGCTGGACGTCTTTGCTCGGATTGACTTCCCGAACCTCGACGCTCTCGACGCGGATCCCCCACTCGTCAGTAGGTTCGTCCAGCTCTTTGCGGATTTTCGCGTTGATCTCCTGTCGTTTGTTGAGCGTGTCGTCCAGTTCCATATCGCCCAGCACCGCCCGCAGCGTCGTCTGGGCGAGATTCGAGACTGCACGCTTGTAGTCGTCGACCTGCAGGTACGCTTTCTTCGCGTCCATAACCTTGATGTAGACGACCGCGTCGGCGGTCACCGGTGAGTTGTCACGAGTGATCGCCTCCTGGCGCGGTACGTCAAGTGTCTGAGTTCGCATATCGAAGGTATGTGTATTCGAAACGAACGGCGGGACAAACGCAATACCCGGCTCCAAGAGTTTCCGGTACTCCCCCAGAACGGTCAGCGCCTTCTTTTCGGTTGCGTCTGTGATAACGACCATCTGCCAGACGACGGCGACAGCGACGGCCAAGATGATGAGGCCGACAAGTGCCAGACCGCCCCCCAACAACTGTAGCGGGACCAGTGCAAACATGCGTCTGAGGCTTCGGCCGACCGGGTAAAAAGTGTTCGGTGACCATCACACTCGGCCGCTATCGACTGCGCACCTTGCGCGGCGATCAGTTATACCACTTCGGGGTCTGGTTCGCGGTCGTCGTCCTGTTCTCGGGCAAGCTCGCGGTCAATCTCGTCTTCCTCGAGATCCTCGAAGTTCTCGACAGTCAGGACGTTGCCGCCGCCGGGATCGACGACGATGATTTCGGTCCCCTCTTCGATCTCACCACTGAGTGCGCGAGCCTGATAGTTGGGGTTGAACCCTCCCTCGTTGAGTTTGACCGCACCGCTGGTCTCGGTGACGCGTTCGGTGACGCGGCCGGTTTGACCCTGCAGTGAGTCCGAGTCGCTCGTCTGTGCTGTCCCCTTCCCCCCGTAAACGTCGAACTCCCGGTACGCATACAAGGCAGACCCCCCGATGAGCATAACCGTCACAGCCAGCACGAACATCGTCGCGATCGGACCGAGCGAGCCAGGTAACGCCAGCCCGACCAGCCCAGCGCCGAGCAACGCGATCCCGAGCACGATGAAATGCGCCCCCGGAACGAACGCCTCGGCGATGACGAGTCCGGCACCAGCCAGTAACAGGAGCGTCGACAGGCCGAAACCGAGCCACTCAACCATACCAATCCATTCGGCTTCCGAGTGGATAATCCTTCGGTCCCTACGGTCCGGTACTGGCCAGATAGAACTGCAGGAAAAACGCGAGCGCCAACAGGACGCCAACGATCAAAAACAGGACGTTCTCAAACGCCGGCGACCCGGCCTCGATGACTTCGCTATCGCTGGTCGGGGAACCGAAGACATTGCCCTCGACCGCGCTCTGGTCGTCGTCCAGATCAGAGAGAGAAAACCGCCACTCGCCGGAGGTGTCGCCGTCGTCCACAACATTGCCGTCGTTGCCTTCACTGTCGTCCATATCGTCGGCCCCGAACTCCCAATCAGACTCGTCGTCAGCCATACGTGGAGCAATGAGTTCAGCGATCAAAGGACTGGCGCTGCAGGCCGTGTGCGCTACTGGATGCGTGTGCCGACCGGGGCGTCGTCGTGTGTCGTCAGCAAATCGGCCTCATCGCCAGCGGCCAGAATCATCCCGTTCGATTCGAACCCGAACAGCTCGGCTTGCTCCATATTCGCCAACAGGATGATTTTCGTGCCGGGCAGCCCCTCGATGTCGTGGAGTTGCTTGATTCCGGCGACGACCTGTCGGGTCTCGACGCCGATGTCGACTTCCAGACGGACGAGCTTGTCCGAATC
>JBEQBN010000279.1:0-2858 GCA_041639775.1 Halapricum sp. | reverse complement strand
CCGACCTGCCGAAGAACTTCCAGATCACCCAGTACGACGCCCCCATCTGTCAGGACGGTATCCTGGAGTTCGGTCACGAGGGCGAGCGCCGGTCGGTCGGGATCCGACGCGCCCACCTCGAAGAGGATCCCGGTTCGATCAAGCACGTCCGCGAGGGGACCGAGAGCCTGGAAGCCCGGACGTGCTCGATCGATCGGGCCGACTACACACTCGTTGACTACAACCGCGCGGGAACGCCGCTGATGGAGATCGTCACCGAGCCGGACTTCCGCGATCCCGCGGAGGTGCGGGCGTTCCTCGAAAAACTCGAGGAAGTGCTGGAGTATCTGGGTGTGTTCGACCCCACCCGGGACGGCAGCTTGCGGATCGACGCGAACCTCTCGGTCGTCGACGCCGACGATGTAGACGGCGACGGTCACATCGACGACGCGGTCCTGGCGGAAGCAAACCGCACCGAGGTCAAGAACATCTCCAGTCACAAGGGCGCCGAGCAGGCGCTGTCCTTCGAGGCCTCGCGCCAGAAGAAACTACTCGAGTCCGGACGGGGGGTCGAGCAGGAAACGCGACACTTCAACGAGACCCACGGCAACACCGTCGCGATGCGCTCGAAGGAAGCGGAGAAGGACTACCGCTACTTCCGGGAGGCCGATCTGCCGCCGCTACAGGTCAGCGACTGGAAAGACGAAATCGAAATTCCCGAACTGCCAGACGCCCGCCGTGAGCGCTTCCGGGCGGAGTACGGTCTCGGTGTGGAGGCGGCATCGAAGCTGACCTCGACGAAGCAGGTCGCGGACTTCTACGAGGAGCTCGCACGCGAGTACGACGCCGACTTGGTGGCGACGTGGGTCGCGGACAACCTGCTGGGCGAGTTGAACTACCGCGATATGGACATAACCGACATTGAGGACCGCCTCGAAGAAGTCGCGACACTGGTTGAACTGGTCGCAGAGGAGGAGATCACCGCCAAGAACGCACGCGAGACCGTCCTCCGGGATATGCTCGACGACGGCGACGCCCCCGAGACGATCGTCGATCGGGAGGGGCTGGGCAAGACCTCCGGCGACGCGGTCCAAGAGGCTGTCGAGGCGGCTATCGAGGAGAACCCCGACGCCGTCGAGGACTTCCACAGCGGCGAGGGCGGTGCGATCAACTTCCTCGTCGGGCAGGTTATGCAGAAAACGGGCGGCTCGGCGGATCCCGGCGACGTGAATCAGTTGTTGCGGGAAGAACTCGAAGGCTGATTTCGCGATCGATCTCACGCCTTCGGGACACTCCCGGACACACGCCCTCGGTACTCCGTCACACAGTCGTCACGCACGCGCACTGCACGCGCGCCTTGTCCCGCTTGTGTCTTGCGATTTTCCGGCGAAAGACTGATTAGCGGGTCGTTGCGTAGAATCCTACAATGAGCGTTCACGTTCGAGACGGTGATCGACGGTGCAGTTGATCATCACCGAGAAGGACAACGCCGCGCGGCGGATTGCCGACATCCTCAGCGATGGCGGGGCCGACGCCGAGCGACACAATGGCGTCAACGTCTACAAGTGGGGTGGCAAGCGCTGTATCGGACTGTCCGGCCACGTCGTCGGTGTTGACTTCCCGCCGGAGTACAGCGACTGGCGGGACGTCCAGCCCGTCGAGTTGATCGACGCCGAGGTCGTCAAATCGCCCACGCGGGAGAACATCGTCGCGACGCTGCGGAGTCTGGCTCGGGAGGCAGATGAGGCCGTCATTGCGACCGACTACGACCGCGAGGGTGAGCTGATCGGCAAGGAGGCCTACGAACTCATCCGCGAGGAGACCGACGCCCCGATCCAGCGCGTTCGCTTTTCCTCGATCACGGAAAACGAGGTCAAGCAGGCCTTCGCCAACCCGGACGATCTGGATTTCGACCTGGCCGCGGCGGGCGAGGCCCGACAGATTATCGATCTCATCTGGGGGGCGGCACTAACGCGGTTTCTCTCGCTGTCGGCTCGCCAGTTAGGTGATGATTTCATCTCCGTCGGCCGGGTGCAGTCGCCGACGCTGAAGCTGATCGTCGATCGCGAGCGCGAGATCGAGGCGTTCGACCCCGACGATTACTGGGAAATCGTCGCCGAACTGGCGAAGAACGGATCGGGATTCGAGGCCCAATACTTCTATGATGACGACGGCAGCGAGGCCGAGCGCATCTGGGAAGCGGATGAGGCCGAATCGGTCTTCGAGCGCCTGCGCACGCAGCAGGCCGCCACGGTCGAGAGCGTCCGCCGGCGCACTCGGACAGACGCCCCGCCGGCGCCGTTCAACACCACCGCGTTCATCCAGGCCGCCGGCTCGCTGGGCTATTCCGCCCAGCGGGCGATGTCGATCGCCGAGGAGCTGTACACCGCCGGGTACGTAACCTATCCCCGGACGGACAACACCGTCTATCCCGACGATCTCGATCCCGCGGAACTGCTTGAGTCGTTCACCGGGACGAGTCCATTCGGCGAGGACGCGACGGCACTGCTGGGACAAGACGACATCGAGCCAACCCGCGGCGACACCGAATCGACCGACCACCCGCCGATCCATCCGACCGGCGAATTTCCCGATCGCAACAACCTCTCCGACGACGAGTGGGAGATCTACGAACTCGTCGTTCGCCGCTTCTTCGCGACAGTCGCCGAGCCCGCCACCTGGGAACACCTGCGTGTGGTCGCCGACGCCGACGGCCTGGGACTGAAGGCCAACGGCAAGCGCCTGCTCGAGTCGGGCTATCACGAGGTCTATCCCTACTCCAGCGCCAGCGAGACCCACGTCCCCGACGTCCAGGAGAGCGAGCAGCTGTCGATCGAGGACGTCGACCTCCAGGCCAAACAGACCCAACCGCCGCGCCG
>JBEQBN010000278.1:0-2869 GCA_041639775.1 Halapricum sp. | reverse complement strand
CGTGTAAATCGCCTCGGGGTCATAGTGATTACTGTAAGTCTGTTCCGGGTCAACCGCACGACTGCGGTGCGGTCGCACCGGTAAATCGTTACAGTAATCACTATCAGAGGGTCTGCACGGCTTCGACTGCGTCCTCGATATCGGGTGCGTCGAAGATATCGCTGCCGACGTAGGCGTTCGTGCCGGCACAGTAGAGATCGCTCGCGGCCTCGATGACGGCGTCGTCGAGCGGCTCCGGAGTGCGATCGCACAGCGACTTCCAGTCGGCGATCCCACGCTCGTCGGCTTCGGACTTGGCCTCGGAGACGGCCTCGACCCATTCGGGCTGGGTGCGCTTGTGGTACTGGCGGATGACCTCCTTGCTGACCTCCTGGCCGTCGTAGGAAAAGCGGTTCTCGTCGAAGGTGCCGACCACGTCGGCGACGCGGATCTCACCCTGATAGTAGAGACACTCGATCTTGCCGTCCTCGTGGACGAACCCGGCCCGCTCGGCCTGCTGGTTCAGGATGTGATCGACCGACAGCGCGAGCTCTTCCAGCCGGTCGATCTCGACCGCTCCGGCGATCCGGTCGGCCTCCTCGCGGTCGAGATACCGGTCCTGGCGCTCGTATTTCGTCGAGAACTCGACGACCGGTTGGGGGAGATCGACCGGCTCGTCGGGCCAGACAGTGTAGTCCAGGCCGTGATCGGCGGGGTCGGTGCGCGTGCGCAACGAGGACCCGACCGGGACGGTGTTCCGGAAGACGATCTCCAGGGGGATCAGATAGTGCTCCCCGGCGCCGTTGTGGTAGGCGTCGTAATCGTAGTCATCACCGTCGTGGGGGAGATCGGGGACCTGCGTCAGCGAGATCGCCATCTCGCGGGGCGCGACCCCGGCGGCGAGCGCGTCCGCGAGGTCCACCGTCACCCGCGAGTCCGCGGCCCCGACCGCGTCCCCGTCGACGACGACGCCCTCGTAGTGTGTCGGGACGTGGTTCTGTTCGAGCAACTCGAAGTTGCGCGCACCCATCGTGCACAGCGACGCGCCCTTGTGGGGTATCTCGTCGGGCATCTTCCCCCAGTCGAACACGGAGTAGTCGTCGGTGAACACGAACGCCCCGCGGCCAAGTTCCTCGGCGGTCGGCCCCTCGTCGACGCGGAAGTCTTTGACGCTGGTCATTGGCGGCGTTTCCCCCCGGACCACCATAGGGTTTCACATCGACTCGCGAGAAACACTCTAGTTGGGATGTACGAAAAGATCCTCTTTCCGTTCGACGGGAGCGACGGGGCGGCCGAAGTACTCCACCACGCGGGCGAACTCGCCCACTGGGCGGACGGCTCGATCCGGCTGTTGTACGTCGCGGACACCAACGAGGCCAGCGTCACACGTGTCGGCGGCGAGGTCGTCGACGGCCTGATCGAGCGGGGAGAGGAGATCCTCACGGAAGGGGGTGGCGCGCTCGATACGCTCGAGGTGCAATACACGACAGACGTCGTCCAGGGGACGCCCGCGGAGACGATCGTCGAATACGGCGACGAGCACGACTTCGACGTGATCGTGATGCCGACACAGGGGCGCAGCGGCCTGTCACGGTACCTGCTCGGGAGCGTCACCGAAAAGGTCGTCCGCCTCTCGGAGACCCCCGTCCTGACGGCTCGGATGGCCAGCGACGAGAAGTTCGTCGTCCCGTTCGACCGGCTCCTCGTACCGACTGACGGGAGCGAGGCGGCCGAGAGCGCGGCCAGACACGCCTTCGATCTGGCGACCGCGATGGACGCCGAAATACACGCGCTATCGGTCATCGACACTGGGGCCTTCGGTTCGGACGCCCGGACGGAGCAACTGGCCAGCGCGGGCGAGAAACACGCGAGAGAGGCCGTCGAAACCATCGAGAACGCCGCCCAGAAAGAGGGGATGGGTGCCGTGACGAGCCACGTCGAAACCGGGTCGCCCGCGGCGGAGATTCGTGACGTCGTCGAACGCGAGGGAATCGACGCCGTCGTGATGGGGACGACCGGTCGCCAGGGGGTCGAGCGGATCCTGCTCGGCAGCGTCGCCGAGAAGGCCGTCCGGTCGGTGCCGGTGCCGGTCATCACAGTCCGAAACGGGCCTCACGCGTTGTTGTAGGATAGATCGACCGGTAGATAGTTACAGCCGACGGCCGATCACGGACTCAATGGCGACGCTGGTAGTCGATGTCGCGATCATCCTCGTGACGACGGGAGCGATCTGGCTCGGAAGCGGGTGGCTCGAAGGCGCAAGCGAGAAGCTTGCAGCCTACTACGGGCTCCCGGAGGTCGTCCAGGGGTCGATTGTCACCGCCGTGGGATCGAGTTTCCCCGAACTGGCAACGGTCGTCTTCGCCGCAATCACGGTCGGCGACCTCGAACTCGGTGTGGGGGCAATCGTCGGGTCAGCGATTTTCAATATCCTCGTGATCCCCGCGGTCGCCGGCATCGCCACCGACGAAGACATCGAGTCAAACCGGACGCTGGTCTACAAGGAAGCGCAGTTCTATATGCTCGCGGTCTCGGTACTCGTGATCACCTTCGCGCTGGGCGTGATCTACTATCCCGCGCCCGACGCCGCCGACCTCGCGGGCGATATCACGCGTCCGCTAGCGCTGATTCCGCTGGGGCTGTACGGGCTGTACGTCTTCATCCAGTATCAGGACACCGCCGACTACGACGCTGACCCGTCGGACGCCGACGGCATCGACGCCACTCGCCAGTGGGGACTGCTCGTGGCGGGCCTAGTTGTCATTCTGGTCGCCGTTGAGCGACTGGTTCACTCGGTTGATATCATCGGCGCCGCACTGGGCGTGCCCGGGTTCATTATGGGTGTGACAATCGTCGCGGGTGCGACCAGCCTCCCCGACGGACTTGTCAG
>JBEQBN010000277.1:0-2871 GCA_041639775.1 Halapricum sp. | reverse complement strand
CGTTGGCCTTGCTCTGGACTTCCTCGGTCAACTCCAGCGACGAGCAAAAGCGAGGGACGTATTTCTTGGGATCGACCGGTTCCATCTTCAGACCGAGTTCCTGTGAGATATACCGGTAGGTGCGGCCGATCTCTTTTTGCTCGACGCGGGAGACGTCCGAGACTTCTTCTAGACTTCGTGGGATGTCCTCCTGTCGGCAGGCGGCGTACAGTGCCGAGGTGGCAACCCCTTCAATCGAGCGCCCGCGGATAAGGTCGTCGTCGAGTGCGCGCCGATAGATGACCGAGGCGACCTCCCGGACCGAGCGCGGGACCCCAAGCGCCGAAGCCATCCGATCGATCTCGCTCAAGGCGAACTGGAGGTTGCGCTCGCCGGCGTCTTTCGTCCGGATTCGTTCCTGCCAGCGGCGTAGCCGGTGCATCTGGCTGCGCTTCTTCGAGGAGATAGAGCGACCGTAGGCGTCTTTGTCCTTCCAGTCGATGGTCGTCGTCAGGCCCTTGTCGTGCATCGTCTGGGTGGTCGGCGCACCCACGCGGGATTTCTGCTGGCGCTCGCTGTGATCGAACGCCCGCCACTCGGGCCCCCGGTCGATCGTCCCCTCCTCAACGACGAGCCCGCAGTCGTCACATACCAGCTCACCCCCGTCCGCGCTCGCGATCAGTGACGTCGACCCACACTCAGGACAGGTCTCACGCTCGTCCTCGTCTACCTCCGTCGTGTCCTCGTCGGTGGCCACTCGCTCTCGCTGCCGACTGGAACGTTCCATGTCTTCCACTAGGGATGTACAGCAGTAATAAAGTTTGCCTCGCGCCGGTCGATGAAAATTCCCGATCGAGGGAACGCTTAACGGGTCTCGCGCCGTCGCCCTCGGCAATGAGCGCGACGCTACACGCTTCGGGCCGATCGATCGGTTCGGCACAGGCGGGTGTCACCAATGCCTAGAGACGACCCGGACGTGAGACAGCGCGGCGACGGGGACGAACCGGACGTAAGCGACATCTTCGATGAGCTTGAGGAATTGGCCACAACAGTCGATTCGGCGGAGGAACGCCGGCAGGTCGAGGCGGTGATGGACCTCGCTTCAGAAGCGACACGTTCGGACGCCGCGTTCGGGCGAGTCATCTGGGGGTTCGATCGCGCGGACGCGTCGGAGGCGCTGCTCGGAGCACTGCTCTTCGGGATCCCGATGGCCGTGGAGGGAGGGACACAGGAGATCGGCGCGTTCCTGGCTGACCATCCGCTGTTGCTCGCGGGGACGGGGCTGGCCGCCGTTTCGATCACCATCGGAGTGCTGTACGTCGCCGAGATCCAGGACGTCCGCGTCAAGAACCGCCTGTTCGGGGTCGTTCCGTACCGACTCGTGGGTGTCCTCACCATTTCCTTCCTGCTGGCAGTCGCTATGCTGACGGGCTGGGGGCGGGTCGACTGGAACGAGCCGCTCGTCGCGCTCGCGAACGTCGTCGTCGCGTTCGTTCCGATGTCCCTCGGCGCGGCCCTCGGAGACATCCTCCCAGGGAGCTGATCACTACCCCTCGGATCGTTCAAAGGAGGTAGCCAGCAACTCCCGGAACGCGTCGAGTTCACGGTCCTCAAGGCGGCCGTTCGTCGCTTCGTCGAGACGCTGGCGGAGACAGATGTCGTAGTTCCCCCGTCCGACGTGCTCGATCAGTCCCGCGGTTCGAAGCATTCGATTGTAGGCGTAGGCGTCGGTCCGGTCGCCGGTGCCGCCGGCGACGAAGTGTGCGTCAAGCGGCGTCGCCGGCCCCTGGTCGTCGTAGTACGCGAGCATCCGGCGCGCCTTGGCGTCGAGGTTCCGGATCTCCGACCGGAGCGACGATACCGCCGGCGGGGTCGGGCTGTCGACAGCCGGTTCCTCGTCCTCGTCGATTGCCCCGACCGCCTCGGCGATCGCGTCGTCGTCGCTGCCCTGTGGCCGGTTCGATCGTCCGTCCTCGCTCCCGGCCGTAGCGGTCGCGATACTATCGACTGTCGTCCCGTTGGTCTCGGCCGCCGCTCCGTCACTGTTTGTGTCCGCCGACTCCGGCGTCTCGAACCCGAACGCCGGCATATCAGCGTCTGAAAAGTCAAATGCCGATAGATCTCCGTCACCGTTCGATCCCGGCTGTTCGACCCCGTCGGTGGCGTCTGTGTCGGCCGTCTCCGCGCCACCAGTCTCCCCGTCAGCGGGGTCGGTATCCACAGCTGTGTCTCCGTCACCCATCACCGCCGCGAACGCCTCCGCGGCGTCTTGGGCCTCGCCCGTCGGCGAGGTCTCCACCCCGATACCCGTCTCCGAGTCGTCGGTCGTCGGCTCGACGTCTGTCGTGTCTGTCCCCTCGTCGGAATCTGACGGCACTCTCTCGCTGTCTTGCTCGGACGCCGACGGTGCCTGCCCTTCGCGTCGCTGCCGTCGGGCACGCATCCGTTCGGCCTCCGTTCGACCGGGGCTGGCGCCCTCCACCTGGTCCAGCAGCGCGTCGACGAACTGATCGGCCATCCGGCTCAGGTCGCGGGCGTCCTGCAGTTCCGTTTCGAGTTCGGCGATCCGGGAGTTCTTCTTCTCGATCTCCTCGCGCAGTTCGGCGATCGTGTCCTCGCGCTGTCGTTCCTGCTCGCTGATCGCCTGCAACTCGGAGACGAGGTCGTCGCTGACGGATTTCAGCTCCGGGCGCTCGAAGTCGTCCAGTCCGGGCGTCGCCCCGGCGTCGAAGGTCTGCTTGCGGTGGAACTGGACCCGCCGGATTGATTCCGACCAGTCGGTCATCAGGAAGGCCTCACCGTCGCCCAGGTCCTCGACGGCGTCGGCGTACTCGCCGTCCAGGACTCGCCGAACTACCTTCGTATCGTTGTTCCAGGTCAGGCGGTGCCAGA
>JBEQBN010000276.1:0-2877 GCA_041639775.1 Halapricum sp. | reverse complement strand
CCGCCGCCCAGAACGGCGGCGATATCGTCTACGCTGATGGCGGTGAGGGGCAACAGGTCAGCGCCGCGAAGACGAATATCCCCAGCGGCTACGGTATTATCCCCGAGAAACAGAGGGCCGTCTACGGGAGCATGGTACCGTCGTCCGTCGAGCGCGGGAACTACTACCTCTGGACTGGGATTGCCCTCGGCCGGTTCAAGAACGTCGCGATCGGCCGGAAGACGTTCAAACGCCTCGAAAAGGCCAAAGAAGAGTTTGGCGAAGACGGCGGCATGAGCGACAAAAACCTCATCATCGCGATGAGCGTGCTCGGGACGATCTCGCTGGTCGCCGGCATCGTCGTGTTCTTTGTCTTCATCGGTGTGTGACGATGGACCGACAACGGCTCTTCGAGGGGGCGATGCTGTGGTCGCTCGGCGTTGCGATGGGTGCCGTCTACGTCGCGATGCTGGCCGCGCCCGACGGCGGCGGCGCACTCGCCAGGCAACCGGCATGGGTCGGCCAGGCCGGGAGCCTGCTGACCGTCGTGACCGTTGGGACCGTGACCGCGGCCGCCGGGTACGGCTACGAGGTGTATCGGGAGCGCGCCGAGAGCGCATAGCGTGCAACGACTAAGTTAGTTGCTTGCATAGCATCCAACCATGCGGACGCTGCATCAACAGTTCAGCGACGACGAGTTTGAGCGGCTGAAAGAGGGGAAAGGCGAGCGAACATGGCACGAGGCGCTCTTGCAAGAGATCGCCAGCGGTGATGGCGATGAGTAGTCATCAGCAGCGAAACGCCAGCCAGCCACACAAAGAGGTCAAATGTCCGCGCTGCGGCGCTTTCACGGCCAACCTCCCGGTCCACATCCACAGCGATAAGTGCAATCCATGACACAGCCAGAAGACATCTCTGTCGCCGTCATCGAACAGAGCGGCCGGTCGGAGAACCTCATCGCTCCGCTGCAGGCGACCGACATGGACGTGGCAGTCGACCCGGCCGACCCCTACGGCCGCGATATCGTGGTCGTCGACACGCCGGACCGGGAGATGGCCTACGAAGTACTCAAGAAGCCGCTGCACGACGCCAAGCTTGTCTTCCGGATGCGTGGCGATCCGTGGTTCGGTATCGACGAGTGGATCGACTCGCGGCTGAAGGCGTGGCTGGCGAAACACGTCGTCATCCCCGGCGTCGACGGCTGTATCACGATCACGCCGAGCCACGCCCAACTGTTCGAGCACAAGACTGGAATCCACTCGACGACCGCGTGCCTGCCGATCAAGCCCGACGACTGGCCCGATAGCAGCCACGCCAGTTACGAGCTGCGCATCCTCTCCCTGACGAACCTGATGTACCGGCCGAAGTTTGAGCCGCTGCTTGAGGCGGCGCCGGTCGTCGACGACGTGCTGGAGACGGTCGGCGGCCACTGGCGCATCGGCGGCAAGGGCAACTACGAGGACGAGTTTGTCACCGCACTGCGTGACTTCGAGCATATCTCCTTCGGCGGCTACGTTGACGCCCACGAGAGCCTAACTTGGGCGAACTGCATGGTGCACCTGTCGCGTCTCGACGGGTTTCCCAACGCCGTCCTCGAAGCGATGGCGGCGCGGTTGCCGGTCGTGACGAACGACCATCACGCCTTCGCCGATAAAGACCGGCCGAATGTCATCGCATCGTCGCACGACGAGTTACGGCAGTGTCTTCGGAGGTTTACCGACCCACAGGAACGCGCCGATCTCGGCGCCGCGGGGCTCGAGTACGTCCGGCGCGAGCACAACTGCGAGACGATCGGCCAGCACTACGTCGCGTACTTCCGCCGCTTGCTGTCACGTGACTCGTTCGAGCGGCTGCACGGCATCCCGCACCCCGACGAGATGATCCGCCATGACGGCTAATCGGTGGTGGGTGAAGGAGGCGGCCTGGTGGCTCGCCGCCGTCGACGGCGTGAGCGAGCAAGTCCGGATGGTCTCGCTGGCGGTGACGGCGTTCTCGACGTTCTCGATTCTGCTTCAGAACTTCGGCCTCGGCCAGTACGTCGTGCCGATCGGCTGCGTGTCGCTGGTCGGCCTGGTCGTGTACGTCTACCTCTACAACGCCGGTGGCGTCCGGAATCAAGTCTCCCGCGACCGCCAGGACCTGAGTGCCAACTTCGCGGGGCCGAACGCCCGCATCCAGGCCGAGTTGGTTGCACGGTCGTTCGCTGCCGCGGAACTCGGCCGCGAACTTGAGGCGGACGAGCGTGACGCCGTCACCGGAGAGCTGGATCAGACGTTTGACGAACTTCGCGACGGCGTCGACCTTGAGAAAGCCTAACCCATTAACACGCTATGCGTCGATTGGTACTGCATGGACATGAGTCGCCGCGAATTTCTCCACATCGGCAGCGTCAGTCTCGCATCGCTCGGCTTTGACGGCGGTGTCCAGGCCCAGACAGAGAGCGACAGCACCGACTACCAGACTGTGGCCCACCTCGTCGGCGCCGAGAGTGCGTTGCCAGCACCAGACAGTCAGTTTTTCGACAACAAGCAACACTACGGATATCTCTACGAGGCGCGCGACACGGGCGCGACGTACTACATCGACGAGGCGCGCGACAGCTGGGCCACGCTGGCCGTCCAGGGCTCACGGCTGGAGTTGGTCGCACAAGACCTCTCGACCGTCAGCGCGAACGACGGGCAGCTATACCGACACGACGGCAGTAGCACCATTACGGCGGACGGTGCAAGTACGTCGGCGACCGGTTATTACTGCTGGTCGGAGACGGACGGCGAGTGGAAAACGGTCGTGACGTTCTGACTCGCGTCAGAGCCCAGGGATGTCCGGCCCCTCACGAGAGTCCATGTAGTCGCCGTGGTCACTTCCCGGCATCCAGACTGTCTTCCCGCGACATGACAT
>JBEQBN010000275.1:0-2892 GCA_041639775.1 Halapricum sp. | reverse complement strand
TGGGGTCTTTCATCGCCGTCACCTCGCCTGCATCCAGTGCAGTCGCCACGAGATCGTTGACGGGCGCAACATCGCTTTCTAGATCGCCCTTGAACTCAAAGCCCTCGCGTTCGGAGAGCAGTGAGATACCGTGGTCGCCGATCGTGCCGGTCACGATCAGTTTGTCACCTGGCGAGAGGCCGGCGTCGGGCACGTGGCCACCCTGCGGGACGACCCCAACGCCGGTCGTGTTGATCGCAATCGTGTCGATGTCGCCGCTGCCCATCACTTTCGTGTCGCCGGTCGTGATCGGCGCCCCGGCCTCCTCGCTGGTCTCGCCCATCGACTCCATCACGCGCTCGACGGTCTCGACCGGCGTCCCGGCCTCGACGATCAACGAGCAGGTCAGCGCGACCGGTTCCGTCGCACCCATCATCGCCAGATCGTTGACTGTCCCGGAGACGGCCAGCCGACCGATGTCGCCCCCACGGAAGAACTGTGGCTTGACAATGTGGCTGTCAGTCGTCACGACCAGCGAGCCGCCGCCGTTCGCCAGCCGCTGAACCGAACCGTCGTCCAGCGCCGCCAGCGGGACGTCAGCGGTCCCGTCCTCGAACTGCGAGACTGCCAGTTCCTCGATTAGTTCGCGCATCTGCCCGCCACCAGCGCCGTGGGCTTCGGTGATGACTTCCTCGTCTGTGTCGCTCATGATTTAGATGTCCGGTTGGCCGCCGTATTCGAGCCAGATCTTGCAGGGCCCCTCGCTTGAGACCATACACGCCCCGACCGGATTCTGGGGTGTACACTCCTGGCCGAAGAGTTCACACTCATCGGGATCGGCCGTGCCGGCCATAATGTCCCCACAGATACAGTCTTCGGTCAGCGGATCCGCCCCGCCGACGTCCGGCTCGATCTCGAAGCGCTCGCGAGCGTCGTATTCGCTGTACTCCTCGCTGAGGATCAGATCCGCGTCTGGGACTTCAGCGATCCCGCGCCACTCGCCGGTGGTCGTCTCGAAGACGTCCCACATCAACTCCTTCGCCGGGACGTTGCCCTTCTCGGTGACACACCGCTGGTAGGCGTTGGCCAGTCCCGGCTCGTCGTCGCGGATGAACTCCAGCAGACGCGCCAGTCCGAACAGGATGTCGATCGGCTCGAACCCGCCGACGACGGCCGGCGTCTCGTACTCCTCGACGAACTCCTCGAACAGCCCGTAGCCGGTGATCGTCGCGGCGTGGCCCGCTGCTAGGAACCCGTCGACGTCCGTGTCCGGCAGTTCCGCGACGATCTCCATCGCCGGCGGGACGTACTTGTGGGCCGACAGCACCGAGAAGTTCTCGGGCGGATCGTCAGCCAGGACCGCCGCGGTCGGGGCCGCGGTCGTCTCGAAGCCCGTCGCGAAGAACACGACCTCTCTGTCTTCCTCCTCGGCGATCTCGGCGGCCTCGCTGGCCGAGTAGACGACGCGAACGTCCGCCCCGTCGGCCTTGGCGTCGTCGAGGCTCTGCTCGGTGCCGGGCACACGGAGCATATCTCCGTAGGTCGCGACGATCTTGCCGTCCTCAGCGAGCGTGACGGCTTCGTCGACCTCAGGCATATCGGTCACACAGACCGGACAGCCCGGTCCCATCCGGATGGTGAGCCCGTCCGGCAGGAGGCTTCGCAGGCCGTACTTGGCGATGGCCTGCTCGTGGCTCCCACAGACGTGCATAATCGTCACCGGCTCGCCGATATCGTCCATCAGCGACGCCAGTTTGTCAGTCAACTGCTCGGCCTTCTCGGGGTCGCGAAACTGCAGGTCCGGGTTACCCGTATCGACGGCCATCTAATCACCACCGATTCCCAACTGCTCGTCGGGCTTGCCGCCGATCTCCTCGAGCGCTTCGTCCTCGTCGCCCTCGAGGAACGACTCGTAGATCTCTATCGTCTCTTCCACTTCCTCATCGGGGATCTTCCGAATCGCAAACCCCGCGTGGTTGAGGATGTAATCCCCCACTTCGACGTCCTCGTCGACAATGTCTATCCGCACTGTCTTCTCGACGTCCCAGAACTCCGCGGTGGCTTCTGCGCCGTCGATCTCCGTGATCTGACCCGGTATACCTAGACACATTGATATCGCCTCTGTTGGCTGGCTCACGATCGCGATGCCATCCCGCCATCGCGAACCGAGAGTCCCTGCAATAGTGTAGGTTTCGCCGGGGCTTTTATACTCGCCTCGATTATCACCGCTTGGAAATCGTCACGGTTGTCTCTGTGGGACCCGTCGGTGAGGGATTGTCGAGAAGAGCCAATGATTTCTGACGCCCGGAGTGTTCTGGCGGGTATGGATCTCACGACGGCTGGACAGCAGCCCGAATTTCCTCGGCAAGATCAGTGTATCGGTCAGTTCCCGTTCCCTTCTGAACGTGGCCCGTGACCTCGATACCGCCGGCTTCAGTCTCAATCTCCTCTTGGCTCTTGCCAGTGAAAAAGAAAAACGGCAGTCCGGGCTCACGGTCGCGGGCCTCACGTAAGAAATCGATGCCGGACATCGACGGCATCGAGTAGTCACTGACGACACAATCGAATGACTCGGACTCGAGTCGATCGAGCGCATCGGGCGCGCTCGTTTCAGTCGTAACGTCAATCGCGTCGTCTTCGCGCTCGAGGAAGGTCTGGGTCAACTCCAGGACGTCCAAATCCTCATCGACAAGTAAGACAGTGATCGTTCCGGCCATACGACAGCTACGAGAGTCACGAACTTGTACTTTGACAATTGACGGTCACGCCTCAGCCGTATCAACGGTAGAGCCGATCTGTACCGTCCGGTAGCCACAGGCATCGCAGCGCCATTTTGTCTTCTCACCCAAATTCAGAGTCGTCGTCGCAATCTGTGTGAACGACTCCCGCTCGCCACACGACGGACATGTTTGT
>JBEQBN010000274.1:0-2914 GCA_041639775.1 Halapricum sp. | reverse complement strand
CGCGGAGCGGGCCTTCGAGCAGTTCCACCGAACGAAAGAGGCGACTCACGAGGCAACACTGTTGCACGTTCGGCCGCCGGACCGTCGCGCTGGCGGTGACGATGTCGACGACGCCGAGCAGCGCCTCAAATCGATGGCCGACACGCTCCGAGAGAAGGGGATCGAAACGACGACGACGATCCGGGAGGGAGAAGCCGTCGAGGAGATTCTCGCTGCTGAATCAGAGATTGACCCGACGACGGTACTACTCGGTGGTCGAGGCCGGAGCCGTCTCCGTCGGCTGTTGCTCGGTAGTACCTCCGAGGACGTGACAGCCAGAGCCGATAGCAACGTCTTGCTCGTGCCGCCGGCACGGTAGTATCGGTGACCCGGGCTTTTGAAGTGTCTCAACCGATTACCCAGCGATAACAAATGAGCGAGGATTTCTACGACATACTCGGGGTCTCACGCGACGCGAGCGAGGAGGAGATCCAGGAGGCCTACCGGAAGAAAGCACGCGAGTACCACCCCGACGTGAGTGACGACCCTGACGCCGAGGAGAAGTTCAAGAAAGCCAAGAAGGCCAAAGAGGTGTTGACCGACGAGGAAAAGCGCCAGGCCTACGACCAAATGGGCCACGACCGATTTGAACAGGCCGAGAAGCGGGGTGGCTTTGACGGCGGTGGCGCCGGTGGCCGCGGCGGTCGCGGTGGCGATCCGTTCGGCGGCGGCTTCAATATGGAGGACATCTTCGATCAATTCTTCGGCGGCGGCCGCCGTCGGAGTCGTGACAGCAACCGGCCGCGCCAGGGCCAGGACCTGAAAACGACGCTCGAAATCGACCTCGAAGCAGCCTATGAGGGAGCCGAAAAGCAGGTGACAGTTCGCCGGCCCGAGACCTGTCCGGACTGTGACGGCAACGGCCACCCACCGGACGCGGACAGTCAGACCTGTCCCGAATGTGACGGCCGCGGCCAGGTCACGCAGGTCCAGCAGACGCCGATGGGGCGCGTCCAGCAGACGACGACCTGTCGGCGCTGTGGCGGCGACGGGACGCTCTACGAGGAAACCTGCTCGACCTGCGGCGGCGACGGCGTCGTCCGCAACGAGGCGACACTCACCGTCGAGATTCCCGCCGGTATCCAGGACGGCCAGACCCTCCGGATGGAACGGGAGGGCGCACCCGGCGAGAACGGCGGACCGAACGGCGACCTGCTGATCGACGTGTCGATCCGCGAGCACCCCGACTTCGAACGGGAGGGCGACGATCTCCGCCGTCGGGAGCCGATCTCGTTCCCGCAGGCGGTCTTCGGTGACACGATTGAAGTGCAGACGCTAGACGGGGCCGTCGAATTGGAGATTCCCGCTGGCACCCAGAGCGGCGAGACGTTCCGGCTCGAGGGCAAGGGAATGCCCCACCTGCGCCGGCGCGGACAGGGTGACCTCTACGTGACCGTCCAGGTGTACACGCCCGAGGAACTGAACGGCGACCAGCGCGAGGCCCTGGAGGCGTTCGCCGAGGCCAGCGACGAGGACATCAGCGTCGAGGAAGGCTTCTTCGAGAAGCTGAAAAACTCTATCTGACGGTTCACTCGCGGAGTCGCCGTTCCCAGCGCGGGCCGGCCCGCCGAGCGAGGACGGCACCGACGAGTCCGGCGAGTACGGCGATCGCGATTCCGACAGCGACGGTCAGTGCTGGGGCTGCAGTCGTCGCCAGCGCCGCGACTAACAACGGTACCGCAACGACAGCCAGGCCGGCACCGAACGCCGCGAACAACGGCGTGTCGAAGAGTAACTCGGTCGGGGAGAGTCCCGCGACATACGCGGTAAGTCCGAAGACGTAGACCGCGACGCCCGGGAAGACGACGGCAGCGACGACCAGCTCCGCGACCGGGAGCCACACCGCCGCCACCAGGACATACGCCAGGCCGGCGGGCAACACGAGCGCCAGATACGCCCGTCGCTTGCTCGCGAGGACCTGCTCGATTGTGACCGGGTACCGCAGCATCTCCCGGGGATCCTCGAACTGAGTGAGCCAGGCGTAGGTCGTGAACCCGCCGAGCCCGAGGAACGTCCCGAGCGCGAGCCCGAAGTGGGGTTCGAGAACGGTCACGCGCGCCAGCTCCGAGAGCAACACGACTACGACGACCACCAGCACGCCCATCGAGAAGGCGACTTTCCAGACCGAGCCGCTCGATCGCGCGACCGAGAGGACCGTCCGCCGCGCGATTCCAGTGTCGTCGGGGATCGCACGGGCGTAGCTCGACAGCGGGCCGATCCGCTGGCGCCCGTCGGTCCGCTCGACGGGCTCGAACAGGGCGACTCCGAGCGTCGCGACGAGGACTGTCGGGACGAATCCGGCGATGACGGTCTCAAGCGTCGGATCGACGAAGGGGCCGTACGGCGTCAGCGCGACCGGATCGGCGCCGCTGACCACGACAGTGGCAGTCGCCAGCCCGGCAGCCACAAGCGCGAGAGCGCCGTGATAGCTCGCGAGCCCCACCAGCGCCAGACTCAGGCTCACCCCGAGCGCGAACGTGCCCGCCAGCGTCATCCACAGCGACAGGACCGCCAGCACGCCGTCGCCGGTCGCGAGTGCTACAGGCGCGTACGCCAGCGCGATCGGTGCCAGAAACAGCCCCGAGTAATACAGCAGATCCTTCAGCAGAAACGTCGCGAGCAACCGCCGCCAGGAGACCGGCAGCGTCCGGGAACTGAACACCAGCAGCGTCACGTCCCCGAGCACGTCCCGCATCGCGTCTCGGCCGACGAGTCCGATCGTCCCGACCTGCAACCCGAAGAAGCCGACCAGCACGTGTAGACCGGCGGCGATCGCTGCCGTATCCGTCCCCATCGCGGCCAACAGCCAGAACGAGCCGGCCGCGATGACCGCGACGCCGACCGGGAACGCACCGAACCGCCGGCTTCCGAACAG
>JBEQBN010000273.1:0-2921 GCA_041639775.1 Halapricum sp. | reverse complement strand
CGTGCTTGTTACCGTTGTGCCGGTTCCCGATTCCTGCGAACACGCGCGATCGGCAGGTTTTCCACTCGCCGGCGCGCCACCCTCAGGTGTGCTCCAGCGCCTGCTCGACCCAGTTGTCCGCAGAGAACTCGGTGCCGGCGTGACCAACGCCGTGCTCGGCGGACTGCTCGCGCTCGTGGTCGGTATCGAAGCCAGCTTGTGGTGGGTCGTCCCGATTGCGGCGGTCGCGACCGCCGCCGTCGCCGGCGCGAGCGACCGTGGCTACAACGGCGATTACCTTACGGCGGCCCTCGGCGGCGCGATCGTGCTCGGGCTGGCCTGGCTGTGGGTCACCTACCGACCCGTACTGTCTGCACTGGCACTCGTACTCGTCGGGACGGGAATCGGCTTTGGAGCTAATCGACTGGCGTTCGGGGTTTTGTGGCCCGTTCCCGACCAGCGGCGGACGAACTAGTCCCGGCAGCGCTGCCAGTCGTCGGCGGCGTTCAGACTCGGCTCGACGGATTCGATATCGGCCTGGATTGCACCGTAAAATCGCTGGCGGCCCACCGGCGTCCGAACGCGCAGTACCACGGTGTAGTCGGTCACCTCAAAGACCGACAGTGACCAGGTGCCGTCGACGTAGGTCCACTCGCCCCGATGTATCGATTCGTCCTCGGACACGATTCGCTCGCCGAGCTGGCAACTCAGTCGGGTCAGCGGTGAGAGATCGAACGGGACGACCGCCGGCAGCTCCGCACCGGCCGTGGTGTCGTCCGGTGTGCTGCGAAGGGACATACCGAATTGTTCGCAGTCGACTCCCAAAAACCGTGCTGGTTTCCGGCACGCGCAAGGGGTTTATGTCGATTCAGGCCCCTACGAACAGCCGTGAGTACGCGAACAGGTGCCCTTGACGCACTCGTGTTCGGGGTGGACGTCCAGAGCGGCGATATCCGCGGGGACGCCCCCTCCTATGCGCTCGTGATCTTCGACGGCGAGTCCATCGAGCGTGACGTCGTCTCCCACCGGAAGCTCCGGCGACTGATCGACGACGAGCGGCCGGGGATCGTCGCCACGGACAATATGTACGAACTGGCCAGCGACAAGGACGCGCTGATCCGGTTTCTGGGACAACTCCCCTCCGAGACGAAACTCGTGCAGGTCACCGGTGACGAACAGCCCGAACCCCTCTCGCGCGTCGCCAAGCGCCACGGCGTCCCCTACGACAAGCAGCCGATGGCCGAGGCCGAGGCCGCCGCCCGGCTGGCGGCCGCCAACGTCGGCTACGAGGTGTCGGCGTTCACCGACACGACCGAGATCAAGGTCGCCCGGGGGCGCTCGACCGGCGGCGGTGGCGGCTTCTCGGAAGACCGCTACACCCGCCGGATCCACGGCGCGGTCAAGACGACTGCCCGCGAGGTCGAGTCCGAACTCGATTCGGCGGGCCTCGCGTACGACAAAGACGTCACCGAGAAATACGGCGGCTACGCCAACGCCGTCTTCGAGGTCGAGGGACGACCGACTGAGATTCCCGTTTCCGAGCACCGAAGCGGCGACACCCGGATCGAGATCGAACGGGTGCGACGCGACGGTATCGAGTTCCGACCGCTGGCCAAGCGGCGCGATCACGTCCTGGTCGGCGTCGATCCCGGCACGACGACGGCTGTCGCAATCGTCGGTTTCGACGGCTCTGTGCTGGATGTCTACTCGACGCGGACTGACGATACCGCCGCCGTCACGGAGTGGATCGTCGAGCGCGGCCGCCCGGTCGTCGTCGCCGCGGACGTGACGCCGATGCCGAACACCGTCGAGAAACTGCGTCGGAGTTTCGACGCTGCGGGCTGGGTCCCGGATTCCGATCTACCGGTCGACGAGAAACAACACCGCACTCGCGAACTCGCCTACGACAACGACCACGAGCGAGACGCGCTGGCGGCGGCCCTGTCGGCCTACGACGACCACGAGGATCAGATCGACCGGATCGCGACGAAAGTCCCGCCCGAGCAGGAAGTCGGCCCGGTCGTCGCAGATGTCATCGCTGACGACCACTCCGTCGAGAGCGCGCTGGCCGCCCGCGAGGACGACGAGGGCGACGACGCCGACACCGAATCGAGTCACGATCCGCGCGAACTGACTGCCGAGGAAAAGAAGATCAAGCGGCTCGAGGCACGCGTCGAACGACTCGAATCCCACACTGAGGACCTCAAGGACACGATCGCCACGAAAGACGAGCGACTTGAGGAATACGAGCAGAAACTGAAAGCGGCCCGCAGCGAGCAGCGGACCGAGGCGCGCAAGCGACGCGAAGTCACCCGACTCGAACGGGAGAACGACCGCCTGGAGCGCGAACTCGAAGACGAACGCGAGCGCGTCGAGGAACTGGAGGGGAAACTCGAACGGCTGAAGGCCCTCTGGAAACTCGATCACTCGAATTTCGCGGACGTCTCCGAGAAACGGGAGGGGCTGGTCCCGGTCAAGATCGTCGAGAAGTTCACTACGGAGGCGATCGTCGACGCCGACGAGCGGTTCGGTCTCGCCAGCGGCGACGTGATTATGTTCCGGGACGCCACCGGCGCGGGCCGCTCGACCGCCAAGCGTCTCGCCGAGATCGAACCCCGGCTGGTGTTGCGCCAGGGTGGGCTCTCGGATGCCTCCGACGAAGTGCTGTTCAACGAGCGGGTTCCGGTCGCTGACGCCGAAGAAGTGACCGTCCAGGAGGTCGACGAACTCGCCGTCGCTCGCGAGCGTGAGGTCGAGGCCGCGATCGAGCAGTGGGACGACTGGGTCGACGACCGCAAGCGCGAGCGCAACCAGCAGATGGTCGACCGCCTCATCAGCGAACACCGGGCGTCCGACCGCGGCGAAGGGTGAGCCTCCCCGTCGTGCCACACTGGCCCGAAGGGTTATGGGCCCGCTCTCTCAGTACCAATTGTTATGTCACG
>JBEQBN010000272.1:0-2922 GCA_041639775.1 Halapricum sp. | reverse complement strand
AAAAAGAGTGGAAAGGGAAAGAAAAAGACGAGAACGCTAGAACTAGAGTATATTTTTGATGATGGATATTGCGAAGAGGTACGGATGAAACAATTAGCCTCAAGAAAATCCATGGTGAAATTTGGAAATGAGAAAGTCAAGTATGAACTCTCAAAGGAGAAGCTATCGGATTTTGAAAATAAGGCAAAGAGGTTGAGAAAACAAGACAGCCGAGAACGTAAAAAGTGGCACAAGAAGCTTGGGAAACAGACGGAGGAGACAGATGACTAAATCAGTTGATATAGGAAACGATGAACGTTTTGATGGTGCAGACACGGGGAATTCCGGTGGTGGAGGGTTCCAATTAGGTAATGTTATGAAGAGTTTTGTCGATAGGAGAGACGAAGCCCAAGCGGCGTGTCAGGCCATGCTTGCAGGACTGCCAAATGGACTGACCGCATGGGCGGAAGCAGGACATGTGTTTACTGTGGAAGGAGATGGTTCGCAAGATGCAGACATTATTGTTGAGGGCGAGTACGATGGAAGCCAAATTGGAGCGGCAATGGGGTTTGCACAAAGTACTATCTCTGTTCACTTAGAAAATTTATCTGATGAATCTGGAGGTGGGTGGCTCCCTTGGGACTCTCCATCGCCAACTGAAGTAACTAACACTCAGGTATTTCATGCGAAATCCTATGCGGTTCACTGGAATTGGTTCAGCGATGAATTCGAAGCGAGAATGAGTGCAGACTTGGAGGCAGGAGATAAGTACTATGCGTATCTTAAAGTTCACACCCAGGCGGTTGGAGAAACAGCAGGATATGGGATAGCAAACATGCATAGAGCCGGTCACGATGGCGGCTATGGGAAAGTTGACAATATACGAATTGAGTGGGATTAGTTATATGAATTACAACTAAACCATGGAGAGGAGATACCCAGGGTGGATACCGATCGCATTGATCTCAGTGGTGAGCATTGTGTTTGGCTTCATCGGATCGGTTACCGTTCCAGATACGATCGTCTCGACAATAATTTTCTTCCCGTTTTTGTCTGTCCTGATCGTTCTCCTCTTGGCTTCACCGCGTTTTGTGGCTCAAGAGCGCGAACAGTTGAGCGAATCGGGACCCTGGTATCCGTCGCGGTGGTACTATCTCATTCCGGTCGTGCCACTGCTTGCTTTCATCTACATCATACAACGATATCGGTACATCGGGCTACGGTAGGACTCCCGAAGACTCACTCCACGCCGGTCACGTCCGTCACCGTGCCGACGCCCTTCGACCGGCCCTCGCGGAAGACGAAGCGCTGGCCTTCCTCGACCAGATACGGCCGGAACTTGAACCGAACGCGCGCCCGCCCGCTGTCGCCGGGCAGGAGCTGGCCGCCCTCGGGATAGAACGCGGCGGCCTCGCTGATCGTCTCTAAGTGCACTACGGGTTCGTAGCCCTCGCCGATCCGCGTGGGGTGGTTGAGCACCATCACCTCGGCCTCGAACTCCCGGACAGGCTGGGGATCGGCCTCCCGGGGAAGGAGAACCATCCCGCGCTCGACTTCGGG
Source organism: Halapricum sp. (assembly GCA_041639775.1). GTDB lineage: Archaea > Halobacteriota > Halobacteria > Halobacteriales > Haloarculaceae > Halapricum. The sequence goes on along the minus strand of JBEQBN010000272.1, from coordinate 1,383 downwards.
CTCTTCGACGCCTTTCAGCGCGATCCCGACGATCCGGCCGGCCCGCGCCGTCTCGACGCGGTGGTAGTGCATCTCGATCGAGCGGGCCTCGACTTCGCGAAAGGTCCCGTCGGCCATCGGCCCCAGGAGGAGTTCGTCGCCGGCCTCGACGCGGCCGGCGTTGATCGTCCCCGAGGCGACCGCGCCGACGCCGGTGACATTGTAGGATCGATCAATGTACATCCGGAACTCGGCCGTCTCGTCGCCGCCGGTTTTGGGCAATCGCTCGAAGAGTTCGTCCAGCGTCTCCAGCCCGTCGCCCGTGACGGCGCTGGTCGTCACGACCGGGACGACGGTCTCTGAGATCTCCTCGATCGCGGCGTCGACACCGTGGCGCTCGACGGGCAGTGGTGTCTTCTCGACGTCACGGAGGAGTCGCTCGACCTCGCGTTCGACTTCAGCCACGCGGTCGTCCTCGACTAGATCGGCCTTCGTGATCGCGACGATCGTCGGGAGTTCCGTCGCAAGCAGAATCCCGAGGTGCTCGCGAGTGGTCTTCGTGGGTCCGTCGTCGGCTGCTACGGTCAGGAGGCCGTAATCGAGCTTCTGGCCGACGAGCCCCCGAATCGTCGTCCGGAGCCAGGGCTCGTGACCGACGGTGTCGACGAAGGAGACGAGGCGGTCAGCCTCCTCGACGATCCTGGCCCGATCGGTCTTCCGGTCGGGGTTGTCCATCCGGACGGGGCCGTCGTCGTCGAAGCCGTAGACGCCATACGAGAGGTCGGCCGAGAGGCCGCGCTCGACCTCGTGTGGGCGAACGTCGAGGTACGAGCGTGTTCCACCCTGGCCGTCGTCGGCCTGGCCCGTCACGAGCGAGCCGACGAGGGTGCTCTTGCCGTGATCGACGTGGCCCGCGGTCCCGACGACGATGTGCTCGTCGTCGTCCATCACCGCACCTTCCCGGATCGTCGCGACGCCGACGATGCCGCGCTCGCCGGACTGTCCGCGGACCGCCTTCCCGTCGCCGTCGACGCCCCAGGTCTCGACGTCCTCGATATGTGCTCCAGCCTCGTCAGCGAGCAGCGAGAGGACGTCCATCGACTCGGAGAAGGCCTCGGGTTCGATGCCGGCGAGGTGGCCGTCGTCGGTGATCCCCACGACGTAGGTCGCCTCGCCGTCGCCGCTGAGGACGCGGTGACGAAGCTGGGCAGCCAGGCTCTCGAGACGACCGTCGACGAGGTGCGTATCGCGAGTCAGCCGCTCCTTGAACTCGACGCTGCCGCCCTCGCGCTCGCCGCGCTCGATCGCGCGTTCGAGGACGGCCCGGTCGGGAGTCATGGGAACAGGTAACGGTGGTGTCCCCAAAAGCCTTCCCCGGAAATCGCCGCGTTGCGTTCCCTACGG
>JBEQBN010000271.1:0-2928 GCA_041639775.1 Halapricum sp. | reverse complement strand
GGGGCAGCGGACCGACGGGTCGAAGACTACTCGAAGGGGATGAAACAGCGACTGATGCTCGGGATGGCGCTGGCCGGCGATCCTGACCTGCTTGTGCTGGACGAGCCGACGACCGGCCTCGATCCCAACGGCGCACGGCGGATGCGCCAGATCGTGCAGGCCGAGGCCGAGCGGGACACGACGGTGTTTTTCTCCAGCCACATCCTCGAACAGGTCGAAGCCGTCTGCGACCGGGTCGGGATTCTCAACCAAGGGCAGCTAGTCGCCGTCGACACGATCGACGGGCTCCGCGAGACCGCCGGCGCGACCGGACAGATCCGGGTAGTTATGGCGTCGATTCCCGACGGATTGATCGAGACGGTCAACGAGCGGGACGGCGTCACAAGCGTCGCTGTCGAGGGGACGACACTCGTCGTCGGCTGTGAGAACGCCGCCAAGGGCGCGGTCGTCAGCGACTGTTACGGGGCCGGGACCGTCGAAGATGTCGAGACGAGCGAGGCCTCCCTCGAAGACCTGTTCGTCTCCTACACGGGAGGTGAGAACTGATGGACCGTCTCCTCCAGATCGCACGGAAGGACTTCACCGATGCGGTTCGGGACCGGCAGCTGTACGTCCTTGGGGCAGTGTTCCTGTTGATCGGGCTCGGGATCGGATATCTCGCCGGTTCAAACGCCGAGAACGCGAGTGCGGTCGACGTCCCGCGCGTCGGGATCACGGCGATGGCGTTTCTCGGCTCGATCGCGGCGATCTCGATGTCGTACAACCAGATCGTCGGCAAGCGCGCCTCGGGCGAGCTTCGCGTGTTGCTCAGCCTCCCGTTCTCGCGGACGGAGGTCGTCTACGGAACCTTCCTCGGACGGCTGGCGCTTTTGATCGCGATGACGACTAGCTCGATCCTCGTCGCGGGAGGACTGGCAGTCGTACTCGGTGCACCCGTCTCAGGCAGCGCGCTGCTCGCCGCGATCAGCGTTATCGCCGCGCTAATGGCCGTGTTCGTCAGCCTCTCGGTCGGACTTTCCTCAGGGTCGGTCAACACGACCCGCGCGGCCGCCGGTGCGTTCGGGCTGTTCATCGTCTTCCTGTTTCGGTTGTGGGAAGGCGTCGCCGTCGCTGTCCGATATGTACGCAACGGCTTTTCGTTTTCACCGGATCCCGCTCCGACTTGGGTGCGGATTTGGCAACACCTCCAGCCGATGGCCGCCGTCCGGAACGTGCTCGCCGGCGTCAAACCGGACCTGACCGTCGCGCTCGTGGCGTACACCCCTGGACTACCCGATGGCGATCCCTACTACGCCGAACCGTGGTTCGGAGCGATCGTCGTGCTCGCGTGGATCGTTCTGCCGGTGACGCTGGGCTATCTGAAACTCCGGACAGCCGACTTATAGTACGTCGCGCTCTTCGAGTAGTGCCTCGAACGCCTCCTCGTCGATGATCGGTACGCCTTCGGCATCGGCGTCTTCGCGCTTTCGCTGGCCGGGATTGTCTCCGACGACCAGGTAGTCGGTGTTGCCCGAGACGCTTCCCGTGGCGTTTCCGCCGTGGGCCTCGACGAGGTCCTGGGCTTCGCTGCGTGTGTATGCTTCGAGAGAGCCAGTGAACACGAACGTCAGCCCGTCGAGTTCGCCACCGCCGAGGGTGTCAGCCTCCTGTGGCGAGACGTGTTCGAGCAGCCGATCCAGCGTCTCCTGGGTTCGATCGCGCCCGAAGAACGTGACGATGCTGTCGGCGACCTCGGGGCCGACGTCTTCGACTGCTTGCAGGCGCTCGGTATCGCCGGCCTCGGCGACCTCGCGGAACGCCTCGAACGTGCCAAACTCGCGGGCCAGCGCCGCCGCCGTCGTCGATCCGACGTCGGGAATCGACAGCCCCGCGAGGAAATCCGCGAGCGGCGGCTCGCGACTGGCGTCGAGTTCCTTGCGGAGGTTTGCCGCGCTCGTTTCCCCCCATCCGTCGAGATCGGCGAGTGCGTCGCCGTTCAGTTCGTAGAGGTCCGGAAGCGACTCGACCAGGCCCGCGTCGAGCAACCGTTCGACGCCGGCCTCACCCAGTCCCTCGATGTCCAGTCCGTCGCGGGAGGCGTAGTGGACGATGGCTCGTTCGAGCTGTGCATCGCAGGTGAACCCGCCCGGACAGAACGCCATCGGGCCGTCGCGTTCGACTGGCGCCCCACAGACTGGACACCGATCGGGGAATTCGAAGGTCCCCTCGGCCCGCTTGTCGGTCACTTCGACGACCTGCGGGATGACGTCGCCGGCCCGCTGGACCCGGACCTCGTCGCTGACGTCGACGCCAAGACGGTCGATCTCAGCGGGGTTGTGCAGCGTCGCCCGCGAGACGGTAACGCCGCCGACCTCGACGGGATCGAGCAGCGAGACGGGAGTCAACCGTCCGGTGCGGCCGACCTGGACGACGATATCGCGGACCCGGGTTGTCTCCTTGCGGGCCGGGAACTTGTAGGCGAAGGCCCACCGCGGCGATCGCGAGGTCGACCCCAGCAGCTCGCAGGCCGCGCGGTCGTCGACCTTGATGACGGTGCCGTCGATCTCGTAATCGAGGTCGTCCCGGGTCTCGAGCATCCGATCGCGGTACTCGATCGCCGCCTCGATGTCCTCGACACGTTCGACCCGGTCAGAGACGCGAAGGCCCCACTCGGGGAACCGCGCGTACAGTTCCGATTGAGAGTGAAACTCGACGCTCGCATCCAGCACGCCGAAAAAGAAGATCGACAGCGGGCGCTCGGCGGTGACCGAGGGATCGAGCTGGCGCAGGGTGCCAGCGGCGGCGTTGCGCGGATTGGCGAACGGTTCGTCACCGCGCTCGACCCGCTCGCGGTTGTACTCGTTGAACGCCGCCCGCGGCATATAAACCTCGCCGCGCACGGCTATGAAGTCGGGATAGTCGCCGCGGAGTCGCTCCGGGACCGCGCCG
>JBEQBN010000270.1:0-2932 GCA_041639775.1 Halapricum sp. | reverse complement strand
ACGAGGCCGTTGAGTTATTGAACCGACTCGGCGACCGTGGCTACCACACGACCGTCGAGACCAACGGCACGATCTACCGCGACGCCCACATCGACCTCGCAAGTATCAGCCCGAAACTCCGGAGCAGCACCCCGACCGCCGACCGCGATCCCACGGGCGACGGCGACTGGGCCGATCGACACGAACAACACCGGATCGACATCGACGCGCTCGCGGCGTTGGTCGACGGGTATCCGAGCCAGCTCAAGTTCGTCGTGACCGACCGCGAGGATATGGCCGAAATCGAAACGATTCTCTCACGTATTCGGAAGGCGGCGACGGTCCCAATTGCTGACGATGACGTGTTGCTGATGCCCGAAGGCACGACGCGAGACGAGCTGGATCGCACGCGAACTGCCGTCGCCGATCTGGCGATGGAGTACGGCTACCGCTACACCCCGCGACTCCACGTCGATCTGTGGAACGACGCACCCGGAACCTAACGAATTAGCTATGAGTGACGACACCCAACTCGACGACCGTTCGACGGACGAATCGCTCCCGATCCAGACTGATCCTGCCGCCGGGATAGACCACGAGAAGGCCCAGCGCGGGGTCAAACTCGTCCTCGAGGCCATCGGTGAGGACCCCGACCGTCCCGGACTCACCGACACCTGGCAGCGCCGCATCCCCGAGATGCTCGCAACGCTGAGCGAAGGCGACAGGCGGTCGGCCAAACCCACGATGCGAACCTTCGAGGCGACCAGTCAGGATCTCGTCGTGAAAACCGGTATTCCTGTCTATAGCCTCTGTGAGCACCATATGCTGCCGTACCACGGGACCGCACATATCGCCTACCGGCCGGACGGAGACGTGGTCGGACTCTCGAAGTTGATCCGGTACGTGCGCTGGCAGTCCCGACGCCTGACAATGCAAGAAGAGTTGACACAGGACATCGCCCACGGGCTGGCTGATGAGATCGACGCGGAAGCCGTGCTGGTCGAAATCTCGGCGACGCATCTGTGCGAGGCGATGCGGGGTATCGAGACGGAGACGACCACCACGACCCGGGCGACCGTCGGCGAGCCGACCGGCGACGAGCGCCACCGCTTCGAGGATGCGATCGCGCGGACGGACGGTGAGACGCGATGAGCGAACACGACCGCGCCGTCGTGCTGGTTTCCGGCGGGATGGATAGCGCCACGGCCGTCTACGAGGCCATCGAGAGGGGCTATGACCCGCACTTCCTGCACACTTCCTATGGTCAAAACACCGCATCCAAGGAACTCGAATCCGCGAAGACACTGGCTGAAGAGGTCGATGCCGCTGATTTCCTACACGTCGAGACCGAACATCTCGCGGCGATCGGCGCCTCTAGCCTCACTGATGATGAGATGGCTGTCGAAGACGCCGATTTGGACAGCGACGCGATCCCCAGTTCCTACGTTCCGTTCCGGAACGCCAACCTTCTCTCGATGGCCGTCTCGTATGCTGAGGCCAACGATTGTTCAGCCATTTTTATCGGCGCCCACAGTGAGGACTTCTCGGGGTATCCCGACTGCCGGCCTGACTTCTTCGAGGCGTTCCAGCAAGTGATCGACGCCGGTACGAAACCCGGGACCAATATCGATCTCGTCGCGCCGTTCGTCGAGTGGTCAAAGACCGACATCGCCGAGCGAGGACTTGAGCTCGGCGTCCCCTACGAGCACACCTGGAGCTGTTATCAGGACGAGTCGCCGGCGTGTGGCACCTGCGATGCGTGTGCGTTCCGACTGCAGGCGTTCCAGAATCTGGGTGAACGCGATCCGATCGAATACGCTGAGCGTCCCGATTATACTGACGCCTAGGACATAGCCCGCCGACTACCGGCCCTGGGTCAACCGGAACCCGATCTGCTGGGGCAGCTCGGCCTCGACGACCTCGTGAATCACGGCGTCGGTGTCGTACTCGACCCGCCGTTCGTTGACCGTCCGCTCGTCTAGGTCGACGATGCTGTAGGCGGCCCGGTGGTCGCGGTCGCGGGGCTGACCGACGCTCCCGGGGTTGAGGACGATCCCGTCGTCGTAGATCTCATAGTTCTGGACGTGCGTGTGTCCCATAATCAGGACGTCCTCTCCCTCCAGTAGGTCAGGACTGAACTCCGAGGGCCGCGTGTAGTGGTCAGGGTCGTCCGGATGGCCGTGGACGAGCTTCACGCGGCCGTCGAACAGTGTCCGCTCAGTCGGCAGCGCCCCTAACCACTCGATTTGCTCGTCGGTCAACTGCTCGCGGGCGTACTCGACGCCTGCGGCAGCCATCTCATTGAATCCCGGATACTGGCCGGTGACGACTGCCCGGTCGTGGTTCCCCTCGATCGTCGGCACATCGGCGTCTCGAATGGCATCGACACATTCGCCTGGCCAGGGGTTGTATCCGACCACGTCTCCCGCACAGACGAGTTCGTCGACATCGGGCATATCCTCTAGGACTGCGTCCAGAGCAACGATGTTTCCGTGTACGTCCGAGATGACCCCGATTTCCATACCTCCGCCTCGTATCGGGCCGAACTTAGTAGGCCCGTTCTCCTGGCGAGCGCTGTCCCGTATCGCTAGCTCAATCACAGATATGCTCGAATGCCGGCATTGGGCCGGTTGCCCGAACCGCATCCCTTTTGAAGACAGTGTTAGTATGTCCGTCACAACAGATGAACCGACGATCGATTCCGGACAACGAGGTGTGAGTCGATGGACGAAGAAGACGCCGTTGAGGCACTCACGCGACTGGGATTGACGACCTACGAGGCGCGCGTATTCGTCGCGCTCCAGCAACTCGGGACGGGATCCGCCAGCGATATTGCCGAGATCACGGCCGTTCCGCGCTCGCAGGTCTACGGCGCGGCCGAGGACTTACAGTCCCGCGGGTTGCTCGATGTCCAGCAGACGCGGCCGACGGTGTATCGGCCCGTCTCGCCCGA
>JBEQBN010000269.1:0-2948 GCA_041639775.1 Halapricum sp. | reverse complement strand
TCGGATACTTGATTGGCACTGGCTGTTTTCGATTTCAGTCGTCGAAGATATCCGCCGCTGTTCGCTGGGCGTCCCGGAGCCGTCCCAGAACGCCGGCTCGTTCAGTATAGGTCGCACAGACGTGGATACCGTCCGGGAACGAGACAGTATCGAGCGCGTTCCAGCTGTCGTCGTAGGCAGGCATACCGGGCGTCCAGCGGGCGACGTGCAGCGGCCGCGCCGAAAAGCCCGTAATCGATTCGAATTCCTCGGCCGCCAACTCGCCGAGGCGGTCGTCGCCCTCCTCGACCAGTTCGGGTGAGCGCGAGCCACCGAGATACGCTGTGTACACGCCATCACGGCCGAGCATACTCGCGTTCCAGGTCAGCCCTAGCGTCTCGTAGCCCTCCCTGTCGAGGATCTGACAGCCGTGACCCTCCCGACCGTAGTTAGATTCGAGGTGGACGACAGCGAGCGGATTGTACGTCAACTCGCCGAGGACGTCTGCGAGATCGCTGTCGACCGGGTTGAGCAGGTCGGCCGTCACGGGCGCAGGCGTCGTCACGACGACCTGATCGACTGTAGTCGTTCCGTCGGCGGTCACGATCTCGAATCCATCGCCGTCGTCACGAACGGCCTCGGCGGGCGTCTCGAAATGGAGCGAATCGGCATAGCGGTCGGCAATCGCCTCCGGAAGTGCCTGCAGTCCATCCTCGAAGGAGACGATCGGCGGGATTTCGACGCCTTCGAGGAGTTTCCGGGCGACCGCGAGCAGGATCGACCGATCGATGCCGCGCTTCGCGAGCGCCTTGCCTACGGAGTGGCGGACGAGCATCTCGTCGGCGTGTGCCCCGTATAGTCCCGTGTACAGCGGCGAGAACAGCGTCCGCTCGGCCTCGCTGCCGAACTTCCGGGCGAAGAAGTCGGCGACGGTCTCGTCCGGTTTCGGTGGTCCGGTCAGCGGTTCGGCCAAGATCCGGGCTTTCCCGCGCCAAGAGATGAGATCAGTCGTGATCGCGTCACGGATCGAAAGCGGCGCAACTCGCAGTCGGCCGTCGCGGAGGACAAAGAGTGGCTGATCGTCGTCGCCTTCGAACCGCTGTTCGCGGAGGTCGAACTCGTCGATCCACGCTTCGACTAACTCCGAGCCGCGCAGCCGCTGGGGACCGAGATCGAGGGTGTGACCGTCGACCTGTCGCGATCGGACGATCCCGCCAGGTTCGTCGCTCGCCTCGAAGGTATCGACAGTCGCGCCCCGCTCGCGGAGTTCGTGTGTCGTTGCCAGTCCGGAGATCCCTGCGCCGATTACGCCGATATGCATAGGTAGGGTGCGACCGTGGTCGGTCGCGGTTCGTCCCAATACTGTGTGGCCAAGACATATCGATGTGTCGAGATTGACTTCTCGTGCATTGGTTGATTACTGACGAACATACAGATCGTAGGCGACCATCAGCAGCACGAACACGGCAACGCCAGTTGGCAGGAGCGCCTCTCGTGGTGGCAATCCGATCCAGCTGACCAGTGCAGCGCCGACGAGGACCAACGCGGAAATGACCGCCGCGCCCAGTACCACCGGCGAGTCGGCGATCCGCTCGCGTATCGCTTCCGAACGTGCCATACTGACCCTGTGGACTCAGCAACCAAAAACGCAAGCGACGGTAACTACTGAGCGTCGAGAGTCGCGCGGGCCAGCCGTTCGAAGTCAGCCGTCTCGGGGACGACATCGACGTCGATCCCCGCCGACTCGGCTGTCCGTTCGGTCGGCGGGCCGATCACGCCGACGGTCCCTGCGTTCAGTCCCTCGATGGCCTCCTCGCGAACGCCTCGATCCGCGGCCGCGGCCAGGAAGTGTTCGACGGTCAGCGACGACGTGAACAGCGCGGCCTCGAGCTCGCCCGCGGCCGCCTTCTCGGCCGACTCGCCGGCCTCGTCGGGCCGGCCCAGCCGATAGAGGACGGTCTCGTGGACGTACGCGCCCGCATCGAACAGGCCCTCGACGAGCACCGAACTCCCGTGGTCGCTCCGGGCGAGTTCGACGCGCGCCCCGTCGACGGACCCCTCCAGCGTCGAGACGAGGCCGTCGGAGGTGTAGGTCTCCGGGACGATATCGACCGCGAATCCGGCGTCCCGAAGCGACGCGGCCGTGGTCTCGCCGATAGCACAGACGGTCGTATCCCCCGGGGTCCAACCGGCATCCGCGGCGAGTTCGACGCCGGTCGTGCTGGTGAACACGGTGAAATCGGCGTCCGAGCGTGGGGTCGTCCCCGCGGGTTCGACCGCGAGCATCGGGTCGGCGACCGGCGTCGCGCCCAGCGACCGAAGCAACTCGGCGGCGTCGGCGAGCCGCCCGTCGTCGGGCCGGAAGACCGCCACGCGCGGGTTCGTCATTCTGCCTCCGAGACCGCCCGTTCGATCAACTCGGCCGCGCCCTGCTCGCGGAGTTCCTCGGCGAACTCCCGGGCTGCGTCCGGGTGGCGATGCATCGGCAAGTCACGCGTCGCCGCGACCTCGTCGGTCCCGTCGCGACTCAGGATCCGGGCCGTGGTCCGCACGGTACTACCCTGGACCGTCGCGTGGACGCCGATCGGGGCCACGCAGCCGCCGCCCAGCGCCGCCAGAACGGTGCGTTCGACCGTCGTCGCGACTCGGGTCGGCGGGTGATCGATCGCGTCGTTGATCGTCTCGGCGACCTCGCCGTCGGGCGCCGTGACGGCGATGGCGCCCTGTCCGGGCGACGGGACGAACCGTTCGGGATCGAGTTCGACCGTGCGAACGTGATGGTGCAGCCCTAGTCGCCGCAGTCCCGCGGCCGCGAGCACGATCGCGTCGTATTCGGTCTCTGCGTCCCGTTCGAGCGCCCGGCGTTCGATCTCGGCGAGGTCGTTAAACCACTCCTCGACCGTGCGATCGTATGGGTGCTCGTAGTCCTCGTCGTCGGCGCGTTCCTTGCGCTCGTTCTCGGCGTCGCT
>JBEQBN010000268.1:0-2960 GCA_041639775.1 Halapricum sp. | reverse complement strand
GGCCGCACCTACCGGTATATCTCACAGGAACTCGGTCTGAAGATGGAACCGGTCGATCCCAAGAAATACGTCCCTCGCTTTTGCTCGTCGCTGGAGTTGACCGAGGAAGTCCAGAGCAAGGCCAACGAAATCATCGACGTGACCGCAGAGCAGGGTCTGCTCTCGGGGAAATCTCCCACAGGATACGCCGCCGCAGCGATCTACGCCGCCTCGCTTCTGTGCAACGAGAAAAAGACCCAGCGAGAAGTCGCCGACGTCGCCCAGGTCACCGAGGTTACGATCCGCAACCGCTATCAGGAACAGATCGAAGCGATGGGACTGTAAGGTGTCGTCGGACAGTAGAGCGCGATTGACTCGGTGAACGTTTTGTGTCTGGCCGTTCGACCCTGAGATATGAGCGAGCGAACTCGCGCACACGTGTTCGTCTCCGGGCGCGTCCAGGGCGTGTTCTTCCGGGCGACGACCCGTGACACCGCCCGCGAGCAGGGCGTCGACGGCTGGGTGAAGAATCTGGACGACGGCCGCGTCGAGGCCGTCTTCGAAGGGGCGAAAGACACTGTCGAAGCGATGGTCGAGTTCTGTCACGAGGGGAGTCCACAGGCTCGGGTCGAGGACGTCGTCGTCGAGTACGAGGAACCGACGGGACTGGACGGCTTCGAGATTCGGTATTGACGGTCGGTAGTCTTCCCCCGCCGTTTTTGCGCCGTCCCGCCGAAGGCTATCGTATGAGCCTCGGCGACGTCATCACGAGTGAACAGCTGGCAGTCATCGATGCAAACAGCGCCGCGCTCGGCGTCCCACCCAAGCAGTTGATGGAATCGGCGGGCAACGCCGTCGCCCGCGCAGTCCGGTCGGTCGTCGACCCGGGCGGAGAAGTAGTCGTCGTCGCCGGACGGGGGAACAACGGCGGTGACGCCTTCGCAGCGGCCCGGTTCCTCGAAGAGTACGACGTCCGGGTTCGACTGCTCGGACGCGCGGAGACGATCACGACGGACATCGCTCGCCAGAACTGGGAAGCCCTACAGGCGAGTGAACTCGACGCCCGCGAGGTGCGGGACTCGGCGGCGATCGAGTTTGGGGAACCCGACCTGTTCGTCGACGCAATGGTCGGAACCGGTGTCAGCGGCGCGCTCCGGGAGCCGATGGCCACGGCGGCCGCACGACTGAACGACAGCGACACGCCCGTGCTCTCGGTGGACGTCCCCTCGGGGATGAACGGGACAACTGGCACGCTGGCCGACAACGCCGTCGAGGCAGACCACGTCGTCACCTTCCACAAGCCGAAACCGGGACTGGACGCCCTTGCCGCGCCGGTTACGGTGGCCGACATTGGGATTCCCGAGGGCGCCGAGCGGTTCGTCGAGCGCGGGGACCTATTGCGACTGTCCCGGCCGGCCGACAGCCACAAGGGCGCGTTCGGGGAGGTGCTGGTGATCGGCGGCGGTCCTTACACCGGCGCGCCGGCGCTGGCGGCACAGGCGGCACTGCGAGCAGGTGCCGACCTCGTTCGGGTCGCCTGCCCACAGTCGGTGGCCAGCGAGATCCAGGGCTACAGCGAGAACCTGATCGTCAGGCCCTTCGACGGCGATCGGTTCACCCCGGACTCGGTCGCGACGGTGCGGGAACTGGCAGTCGATCACGACAGCGTCGTCCTGGGGCCCGGCCTCGGTGCCGCGGAGAACACGCTCGCGGCCGCCGCCGAGTTCCTCGGGAGCTACGACGGCGTCGCAGTGGTCGACGCCGACGCGCTGGAAGTGGTCCCGGGCGTCGAGACCGACGCGTCGCTGATCGGGACACCCCACCAGGGAGAACTGCGGGCGATGGGCGGCGAAACCGCCGAGGACTGGCGTGAACGTGCCGATCTGGTCGAATCGTTCGCGTCCGACCTCGGCGTCACGCTGCTGGTCAAGGGGCGGTACGACGTACTTTCCGACGGCGAGCGAACGCGCGTCAACCGGACCGGCAACCCGGGGATGACTGTCGGGGGAACTGGCGACGTGCTTGCGGGAACAGTCGGCGCGCTAGCAGCGACTCGGGACCCGATGGCTGCGGCGGCGATCGGCGCGTACGTCACCGGTGCGGCGGGCGATCGAATCGTCGACCGGCGGGGATACGGTCTCGTGGCGACGGATCTGCTCGACGCCATCCCGCCGGTGATGTGGGGGGTCGACGATGTGTGACGACGCGGACGGGCGTGGCGGCGACGAACTGACCCACACCGACGCGTCCGGCGACGCGCAGATGGTCGACGTCGGCGACAAGCCCGATAGCCAGCGTCGGGCGGTCGCTCGCGGAACGATCCACCTGGAGACTTCGACGGTCGAGGCGATCCGTGCGAGTGAACTCGAGAAGGGCGACGTCCTCGCGACGGCGCGGATCGGGGCGATCCAGGCAGTCAAACACACCTGGGAGACGATCCCGATGTGCCATCAGATTCCCATCACCAACGTCGAGACCGACTTCGAGGTCGGCGATACAGCGGTGACGCTGACCGTGGCCGTCGAGACCACCGGCAAGACGGGCTGTGAGATGGAAGCCCTGGAGGGCGTTACGACGGGACTGAACGTCGTCTGGGATATGGTCAAGGCCGCCGAAAAGGACGCGGACGGCCAGTATCCAGACACAAGGATATCCGATGTTCGGGTCCTCGAAAAACAGAAATCGACGTAGGGCAGGTCAAGAGACGTTTTCCGCGGTCGTATCAACGAGACTGCCGGCTTTCGCACGCGCCCGCTCGACGACCGACGGGCGCGCCTCGAAATCGAGAACGATCTGCTCGCCGTACTCAATGTCCTCGACGTTCGCGTGGTCGTGAACCCAGGAAACGAGACTCATTGCGTCGTCAGTCATCGGGAGCACCAGCCGTTCGCGCTTGAGATCCGGTAGCGCCCCGTCGATGCGCTCACGGAGGCGATCGATGTGCTGTCCCTCCTTGGCGCTGACGGCCACCGGATTCGGAG
>JBEQBN010000267.1:0-3015 GCA_041639775.1 Halapricum sp. | reverse complement strand
AGGTCCAGCAGACGGTCGAATCCTACTTCGGGATGGAGCCGCTACGCTCGGTCAACCCTGACGAGGCGGTCGCGCTCGGTGCCGCGACCCAGGCCGAACTGATGTCCACGAGCGGGGACACGACTGCCGATGACGTGCTGCCGGGCGAGGAGGACCTGCTGCTCGTAGACGTCACGCCCCAGCCGATCGGGATCGAACTCCACGACGGCGACTTCGCGCCGGTCGTCGACCAGGACGAGAAGGTCCCGATCAGCAAGAGCGACGACCGCTTTACGACCGTGATGGACGACCAGACCGGCGTCCGGTTCCCGATCTATCAGGGACAGGCCGAGGCGGCCGAGGAGAACACTAAACTCGGCGAGATGGTGCTCTCGGGCATCCCGAAAGCACCCGCCGGCGAGCCGACGCTGGAAATCGACTTCGAGGTGCAATCGGACGGCACGCTGGAGGCGTCGGCGACCCACGTCGAATCGGGCGAGTCGGTCGACACGACGATCGAGTCGGGCGTCCGCCTCTCCGAGAAGGAGATCGAGCAGATGAAAGAGGCGCTGCCGACGCTGAAAGACCGCGCTGTCGCCGGTGCCGACCAGAAGAAAGCGTAGCGTCAGAGCCTCGTTTTCGGTGATGGAACGGTCAGTGCAGCCAGATGTATCTGCGCAATCCTGGAAGCGATACCGACAACGTCAGGACCGGTCCGGCAGTGCGCCGTAGCCGCCGGTGAGAATCGTCGGCACGACGACGCCGATAGCAAGGAGCGCGCCGACCGCAAGTCGGGTGTCACCCGTGACCCCCGAGACGAGATATGCGCCAGCAATCGCGGCGACGATCGAAACCACGAGCAGCAGGTTGTCGCGTTGCATCGTCAGTCCAGTATTCTCGCCGATGAGATAATAATTTTTTGGTTCAGATGCCGATATAGCGACCAATACCACGAGGGACAAAATACGGCTAACCGAGGCAGTCGAACCGAACACGCTTTTTCGGTGGGCGCGATAGTATCCACTACGAGCTATGGCTGATGAGGACCCGACAGTGCCGATCATCTGTGAGGCGTGTGGGACAGAAACGCGCGTCCCCTTGGAAAGCCTGGCCGACACGCTGGAGCGGCACAACGAGAACCGCCACGACGGCGAGCAGATGGCACAGGTCGATCCCGAGATCGCCGATCGAATCGCCGATCTGGTTGCCGACGATCTGGGATTGCTCGAAGAAGAATAGCTCTGGACGGCATCAGCCCGTCCGGAAAGACAGGTCCAGCGTCGCCGCCGAGTGGGTCAGCGACCCCATCGAGACGACGTCCACGCCCGTCGCGGCGTAGGCAGGCACGTCGTCGACGGTAATCCCGCCCGAGGCTTCCGCGAGCACGTCCGAGTCAGCATCGCGGAGCGACTCGACGGCCCGGGCGGTCGTCTCGGGATCCATATTGTCCAGTAGGACGATGTCAGCGCCGGCTTCGGCCGCTCGCGGGGCATCGGCCGGCGACTCGACCTCGACCTCGATTTTCGTTGTGAACGACGCTCGCTCCCGGAAGTGCTCGATCGCGCCCGCCAGTCCCATCTCGGCGATATGGTTATCCTTGACCATTACCGTATGCGAGAGATCCAACCGATGGGTGTCGCCGCCGCCGGCGACGACCGCACGCTTCTCGATCCCCCGAAGACCGGGCGTCGTCTTGCGCGTGCAGGCAACTTGGACGCTGTCCTCGACTGCCTGAGCAGCGTCGACTGCCCGGCGAGTTTTCGTCGCGATGCCCGAGGCGTGGCCGGCGACGTTGACCGCGACGCGCTCGCCCCGCAGCGTCTCGCGGGCGGGGCCGTCCGTCCGGAGGACGACGTCACCGGCCTCGATCCGATCGCCGGACTCAACCGGCGTCTCGACGTCGACGCCGAGGTACTCGAAGACCGCACGAGCGGCGTCCAGTCCCGCGGCGACGCCGGCTTCGTTGGCGAGGAGTCGACCCGCAGTCTCGCCCGGTACCTGGTTCGTCACGTCGTGATGGCCCAGATCCTCCCTAAGCCAGGACTCGATTTTGCTGTCGGTGAGCATACTGTCAGTCCGCGCTCGCTTCGTTGAGGAGGTAGTGGGTGCCGAGGCTCTCGGTGTTCTCGCTCGCGGCCCGGGCGATCAAAAGCGCCGTAATCGTCGCGTGGCGGAGTTCGTACAGCGACCGCGAGGTTCGCGTGCGAGCGTATGCGTCGACCTCGCCTTTGAGTCGCCGCAGGACGCCCTGAGCACGCTCGAGGTCTTCGGGCGTGCGTTCGAGGCCGACGTGCTCGGCCATCACGCGCCGCAGGCGGTGGAACTTCTCGCGGGCGAACCGCTCTGGCAAGTCAGGATCACGCTCCAACAACTCCGGCACCTCGACCGTTCGAACCTCCCCGTCACGGCGCGACTCGGCGGCGTCCTCGCCGGCGCGCAGCCCCCAGACGAGTCCCTCTAGCAGGCTCGTACTCGCCAGGCGGTTCGCGCCGTGGACGCCAGTTCGGGCGGTCTCGCCGACCGCATAGAGGCCGTCCAGGGAGGCCCGACCCCAGTCGTCGACGGCAACGCCGCCACAGAGGAAGTGCTCGGCCGGCGCGACCGGAATCCCCTCGTGGTAGTCGATGCCGTTTTGTTCACACAGTTCGGCCAGATCCGGGAACTCGCCGGCGAAATCAAGGGGGGAGACGTCGAGTCGGACCTCGCCGGTCCGATCGCGCTCAGTTTTGACTGCACGCGCGACGACGTCCCGGGGTGCGAGTTCAGCGTCGGCGTGATAGTCTGGCATAAACCGCTCGCCATCGCCGTTTCGCAGGAGTGCACCTTCACCACGGACGGCCTCGCTGACCAGGAACTGGTCGTCGGCCTCGGTACAGACCGTCGGGTGGAACTGAACGTACTCCATATCAGTAATCGCTGCGCCGGCGAGGGCGGCCATCCCGATCCCGTCGCCAGTCATCCCTTCGGGGTTGGTCGAGTTCGGGTAGAGTTCGCCGATACCGCCGGTCGCGAGTATCGTCGCGTCAGCGAACGTTG
>JBEQBN010000266.1:0-3037 GCA_041639775.1 Halapricum sp. | reverse complement strand
ATGTACACGGCAACCGCTGGACGCGTGACAGCGACGGCCTCGTGGCATCGAACGGCAACGCACACGACGAGATCGTCGCGGCCGTCGAAGAGGCGAACTAGCTGTCTTCGAGGGCCCGCCAGGACAGCCGGGGCGATCGGGCGGCCTCGACCTGATCGATCCGCCGGGCAGTCGTCCGGTGGGGGGACGATTCGAGCGTGTCCGGATCCGCGTTACTCGCGGCGTCGAAGGCGTCAGCCAGTAACTCGAGCGTCTCCTTCGATTCTGCCTCGGTCGGTTCGACCATCAGCGCCTCGTCGACGAGTTCCGGCCACTTCGTCGTCGGCGGATGGACGCCGTAATCGAGCATCTGCTTCGCGACGTTGGCGGCGTCCCGATCGCCGGCGCTGGCGACGAACTCGTGGTGGAACGGGCCATACGGGATCTCGAAGTCGATCCGTTCGGCCAAGTAGTTGGCGTTGAGCACGGCTTTCGCGCTGGCGTCGGCCAGTCCCGCGTCACCGAGCCGCCGGACGTACGCGTAGGCCTTCAACAGGACCAGCCAGTTGCCCTGATAGCCGTGGACCTTCCCGATCGATCGCTCGGGGTCGTACAGTTCGTATTCGCCCTCGGACTCCCGGACGTGTGGCCTGGGCAGGAAGGGCGCGAGATCCGCGGTCACGCCGACCGGGCCAGCCCCGGGTCCCCCGCCACCGTGTGGCGTCGCGAAGGTCTTGTGGACGTTGTAGTGCATTATGTCGAATCCCATATCGCCGGGCCGAGCCTGCCCGAGCAGAGCGTTGAGATTCGCGCCGTCGTAGTACAGCAGTCCGCCGGCGTCGTGGACGGTCTCGGCGATCTCGTCGATGTCGCGTTCGAACAGCCCCAGCGTGTTGGGATTCGTGAGCATCAGCGCGGCCGTCTCATCGCCGACGGCAGCCGTCAGCGCGTCGAGATCCACGCGACCGTCCTCGCCGCTCGGGAGCTCGACGACCTCGAAGCCGGCCATCGCTGCGCTCGCGAAGTTCGTCCCGTGGGCGCTGTCGGGGATCAGCACCTCCGAACGGTCCTCGCCGCGGGACTCGTGGTACGCCTTCGCGATCAGCAGGCCGGTATACTCCCCGGCTGCCCCGGCCGGCGGCTGCAGCGTCACGGCGTCCATCCCGCCGATTCGGCCGAGCCAGTCCTGCAACGTCGCCATAATCTCCAAGGTCCCCTGGACGCTTTCCTCGGGCCGATCAGGGTGGACCGCGGCGTTTTCGTCGGCCGCGACCGCCTCCAGCAGCGACGGATTGTACTTCATCGTGCAACTGCCAAGCGGGACGGGGCCGCTGTCGACCCCGTAGGTCTCCTGGGAGAGATGTGTGTAGTGGCGCGCAAGCTCGGGTTCGGCGGGCGAAGGCATCGTGAGTTGCTCGCGCGTCAGGTCGTCGGGTAGCGGCGAGCCCTCGATCTCGACGGTTTCGGAGCGCTTCTCGATCAGCAGCGGCTCGTAGTGGTCTGCCTCGCTCCAGCGGGCCTGATCGTAGCGCATTCAGGCCACCTCCGAGAGCGCCCCGACGAGTCCATCCGTCGCGTGCTCGTTCACGTCGGTCACACACAGCTGCAGATGGTCCTCATCGAGCGCGTGGACCGCGTACCCCCGGTCGCGGAGGTCGTCCCGGACGGCCGGCGCCGGCCGGTCAGTCCGGGCGAGGAACTCCCGAAAGTGGTGGCGATCGTGGACCGGCGCGTCGACGCCGTCGATGTCGTCGACCCGCGCTGCGAGTTCCTTCGGGGCTCTGACGGCCTCTTCGGCTAGCTCGACCAGCCCGTCCGCACCGAGCCAGGCGGCGTGGATCGCCGTCCGGAGCGCGACCCACGCCTGGTTGGTGCAGATATTCGAGGTCGCTCGCTCCTGTCGGATGTGCTGTTCGCGGGTCTGGAGGGTCAGCGTGTAGGCCCGCCGTCCGCTCCCGTCGGTCCCGGCCCCGACCAGCCGGCCCGGAACCTGTCGAAGGAACGACTCCCGCGTGGCGAACAGGCCGTGGCTCATCCCATAGGCGTGTCCCAGCCCGAGCGTGCCCGCGTCGCCGACGACGACATCCGCGCCGACGCTCGCCGGCTCTTCTAGCAACGCCAGCGCGACTGGGTCACTGCCGAGACAGAACAGCGCGTCGTGACCGTCCGCGAGCTCGCCGATCTCGGCCAGCTGTTCCTCGATAGTTCCCCGGACAGTCGGGTTCTCGGCATACACCATCACGACGTCGTCGTCGATCGTGGCGGTGAGCGCCTCCAGATCGGCGTTGCCGTCGTCGCTCGGATAGGCTTCGACGTCGAGCCCGGCTCCGATCGCGTAATTCTCCAAGACCTCGCGTTGCTCCTCTCGGAGCAGTTCGGGGACGAGGACCCGCGAGCCGCTGGTCTCCCGGACCCGAGTGGCAAGCGTCGCTGCCTCGCCGAGGGCTGTCGCCCGATCGTACATCGAACTGTTGGCGACGTCCAGTCCCGTGAGCTCGACGAGCATCGACTGGTATTCGAACAGCGCCTGGAGAAAGCCCTGGGCGACCTCCGGCTGGTACTGCGTGTAGGAGGTCAGAAACTCCGAGCGTGCGGACAGTTCCTCGACGACCGCCGGGACGTGATGAGCGTAGTGTCCACGGCCCAGAAATGACGTCGTCTCGTCGTTGCGCGAGAGTGCCTGTTCGATTTCTCTGGCCGTGTCACGCTCGTCTTGGGAATCGATCCCGAACGCCCCCTCGAACCGGATCGACTCGGGAACGTCGAACAGTTCCGATTCGTCTTCGACGCCGATCGTCTCGAGCATCGCGGCCGTCTCCGCGTCCGTGTGGGGGACGTACGGACTCCCGCCCCGTCGCCCACTCATCGGGTGAACACCGTCCGAAAAGTCATATTGTGAACGGGGCTAACGACCGCGAGCATAAGATTGTACCGAGAGGGTGTTCGGCCCTGCTGATACTACTCTTGCTTTCCACATCTCCGTCCAGTTGTCGCAGAAATGAGGTCCGGGTGCGAGAATCGAACCGGAGGAAGACGTGCTCACTTCGTTGCGCGCGAC
>JBEQBN010000265.1:0-3037 GCA_041639775.1 Halapricum sp. | reverse complement strand
ACCTACTGGGACGGCTGTACGCCGAGGGCGTGGACACGGTGTATATCGGTGGACTGACCGACGTACTCGAAACACACTGGTCGGTCGAGACGAACGCCAAGACCCACAACTTCTGGGCGTTCAAGCAATTCACCGAACGACTCGCGTGTACCGCCGAGGAGTACGGCATCTCGGTCGAAGTCCGGTCAGAAGCGTGGACGAGTCAAGAGTGTCCGCAGTGCGGTTCGACAGACCGAACGACACGGCATCAGGACACGCTTACCTGTCCGTGTGGGTTTGAGGGCCACGCCGACCTTACCGCGTCAGAAACGTTCCTGGGACGGCACACAGAGAAGGCAGTCAGGCCGATGGCACGGCCCGTGCGGTTCGAGTGGGACGACCACACCTGGTCGGAGTCACCACGCTCTCACCGTCCCAAAGAACAGCGCACAGACCCGAGTACCGTCCACCGTGACGGGAATGTTGCCTCCGGCGAGTCGTAGACCGGCTGAGGCTCCCACGGAGGAAACCGCGCCGTCGTCGGGCTTCGCCCGACTGCCTGCGGGACGTAGTCCCGCTCTGTTTACGGCGCGGAGGATGTCATACCAACGCGACGACCTGGCGAGTGGCCACCACCGATCACGAGTGACTGCACTGCCTATACACGGTTTCGAAACGCCGATAGGGACACCCGACCAGCGGTGGGTATGGACAGTGGAGGCGAGGATCACCACGCTCGGGACGTCCGCGAGACCTACGAGACGATCGCGGAACACTTCTCGGAGACGCGTGCCCATCCCTGGCCCGAAGTCGAGACGTTCGTCTCGGACGCGTCGCCGGTTCCGGTCGGCCTGGATTTGGGCTGTGGGAACGGTCGCCACGCCGAAGTGCTCCGGGACCGCTCCAAAATCGTGGTCGGGCTAGACGCCAGCCGAAGCCTTCTCGGGGAGGCTCGCGACCGCCTCGATGGGGAGTGGTCGCGGCTGGTCCAGGGCGATGCGGGCAGGTTGCCGCTCCGGTCTGACAGTGTGGGACTCGCAGTGTATGTCGCGACCTTGCATCACTTGCCTGGTCGGGAGTTGCGACGAGAAAGCCTAAACGAACTGGCTCGCGTTCTCGGTCCTGACGGGCGCGCGCTGGTGAGCGTCTGGAGTACCGCCCACGATCGATTCGACGCGAACGCTGACGCCGAAGTTGGCTTCGATACGACCATCGACTGGACGCTGCCCGACGAGACTGTCGTCCCGCGGTTCTACCACATCTATGCGCCCCAGGAGTTCGAGGCCGACCTGGCGGACAGCAATCTCCAAGTTGAAAACATCCGCGTGTCTAGCGGGAACTGTTATGCGGAAGTCCAGGGAGAGTAGGTCCCGGCTGCTGACGGCGAGTCCGAAAGGAAACACCCTTAGTGACCCCCCCGCTACAGACGGGTGCAAAGAGCGTGCCGGCGGTGAGCAAATCCGAAGGGTTTGCGAGCCTCAGTGCACGAGCGAACGAAGTGAGCGATGTGCGCCGGTGGTGAGACGGACGCAGTCCGTCGATGCACGGCGTGATGTGAACGAAGTGAACGAGCGCCGGTGGTCTAGTGGTATGACAAGGGCCTTCCAAGCCCTCGACCCGGGTTCAATTCCCGGCCGGCGCATTTTGCGGCAAGCAATCCGCGAGCGACAAATACAGACCAGCAAGAGATTCGCCCGCCTCGCTCTGCACACCCGCACACGCCGACCATCTCATAGATGCAACTAACCAGCGAGACAGTCCGGATCGAATACGAGTGGACCCGTGATCGCGGGTCCGAGATCGTTCCGATCGTCAATACGGTGCGTGCCGACCTCGGCGACGCCTTCAACACGACAGTCGATCCGATAACTACCGAGGCGTATCACGACGCCATCGACGCGGTCTTCGCCGACGGCGATCGGGCAGTCAACGTCGCCGCGCTCGTAGGTCTGCTGCGCGATCTCGACGTGGCCGGCGATTATCCGGGATTCGTCGTCGACGAGTTGCTCGCGCGCGAACTGGCGGCGACCATCGCCGGGGAACAGCCCCAGCGCCTACTCGCGGAAGCGACGTTTCATTACGCGGACGTCTACACCCACGGCGACGGCGAGGATCCCGCGGGGCTAGACGACCTCGACGCCGCGCTCGCCGCGGGGGTCCAGACTCGTCTCCCCGGCTGGGAGTGGCAAGCGACGGAGAGTCCGTTCAGCGTCGATCTCTGAGACCGCCAGTCGGCTGTCGAATGTCCGAGAGGTGTCTGACTGAGAGTTATCACCGGGGAGAACCGTCATACGACCACTATGAGTGACGAGCGGACGATCACGGTCGCGGAGGTGAGCGACGGCCCCGGCGGGACCGGCGATCCCGGAACCGACGTTTCGTTGCCTGTTGTAGAGTTACTGACTGGTCGAGGATTTGTCACTGGGAAGAGTGGTAGCGGTAAGAGTAACACCGCCTCTGTCGTCGCCGAGAACCTGTTAGACGCGGGTTTCGGGCTCCTCATCGTCGATATCGACGGGGAGTATTACGGCCTCAAGGAGGAATACGAGATCCTCCACGTCGGCGCCGACGAGGAGTGCGACATCCAGGTCACCACCGAGCACGCCGAGAAGATCGCCAACCTCGCTCTCGAACAGAACGTTCCGATCATCCTCGATATCTCCTCGTTTCTGGACGACGAGGAAGCCGAGGCGCTGCTGACGGAGGTTTCGAAGCACCTCTTCGCGAAGGCCAAGAAGCTCAAACAGCCCTTCCTGCTGCTCGTCGAGGAGGTTCACGAGTGGATCCCCGAGAACGGCAGCGTCGGCGAAGTGGGAAAGATGCTGATCAAGATCGGCAAGCGCGGCCGCAAGCACGGCCTCGGAATGGTCGGGATCAGCCAGCGGCCCGCCGACGTCAAGAAGGACTACATCACCCAGTGTGACTGGCTCGTCTGGCACCGCCTGACCTGGAACAACGATACGAAGGTAGTTCGGCGAGTCCTGGACGGCGAGTACGCCGACGCCGTCGAGGACCTGGGCGACGGTGAGGCCTTCCTGATGACCGACTGGTCGGAATC
>JBEQBN010000264.1:0-3038 GCA_041639775.1 Halapricum sp. | reverse complement strand
CGAGCCTGCTGATCGACCACCCTGTCCGCGATACGACGACCGGGATGCGCGCCTACCGGACGTCCGTCATCGAGGACATCGAGTGGACCGAGAACACCGGCCTCTCGGCGGAGTTGCTGTTGCGACCGCTGTCTCGGGGATACGACGTCCGCGAGATCGAGATCGAGTACGGCGAGCGGGCGGGCGAGACGACGCTGGATCCGATCGCCGGCGGCGCCGAGATCGCCGGGTCGATTCTGCGCGTGGGCGTCCAGGAGCGACGCCGGTAGTGGAGCGCTCATCGCGGGCCGCGCTGGTAGCTGTCGAGACCTCCAGGGTGGCCTGGTGGGTTCTCGAGGCCGACGAGTTCGCCACCGGCCGGCGACGAATAGAAGGCAAAGAGCAGTTCGTTGAGCAGGTAATACCGGACCTGTTCGCGCTCTGACCCTTCCGGGTCCGGAGCACTGTCGGCCAGTCCGTAGTCGTCGAAGACGGTCTGTCGGGTCGATCGGTCGAGCGCGGCGAACGGCCGGTCGTGCCAGTAACGGGCGTATTCGTCGAGACGCTCGGCCGCCCGCTGCACGCCGTCGAGGTACGGCTGCCGATCCTGTACGCGACCCACGACGTAGGTTTCGACGAACGACTCGACGCCCGTCACTCCCTCGGGGTACAGCGCCTCGGCGGCGGCGACAACCGCCTCCCGCCAGGTGGGGTCGTCGTCGGACCCGCGTCGGGGCGGCTCATCATCGAGTTCGCCCCACACCAGTTCGCCGAGCCCGCCGGCTCCGACGCCGGCCGCTCCGAGCGCGATCAGGGCGTCGCGCCGGGTGAGGCCTGTGGCGATACGCTCGGTCTCTTGACTG
This sequence comes from Halapricum sp., assembly GCA_041639775.1. Taxonomy (GTDB): domain Archaea; phylum Halobacteriota; class Halobacteria; order Halobacteriales; family Haloarculaceae; genus Halapricum. The sequence goes on along the minus strand of JBEQBN010000264.1, from coordinate 2,196 downwards.
TGCGAGTCGTCTGTTTCGTGTGTCACGGTTGGGTCACCTCGAGAGTCGTATGCAGAGACTGCCCCGGGCGCGTCTCGTCGGGCACGTACGCGGCGGCGCCGTCACAGCGGTGGGCCAGCTCACACAACTGGAGACGCGGGGAAATCGCCCGCACGCCGCCGTCGCTCGCTTCGACCGGCATCGAGAGCGCGTAGCTGAATCCGGCCCCGGTCCCGTAGTCGACGAACAGTTCGAGTTCGATCGTCTCCCGGCCGTCGACAGTGACTTCTAGCGGCTCCGAAACATCGGGCCCCTCAAGCGTGGCGACGCTCCCCGAGAGCTCGACAGTGACGTTCGTCGACGCCCCGTCTGCCGGAGTCGCGGTTCGGGCGTGGTCGTCGCTGCCTGCAAGCCGGATCGAGACGCTCTCGGCGTACTGGGGGAGCCCTGCACTGGCGGTGAGTGTCACCGCCTCGCCCTCGACCGCCCGAATCGGACGGAGCCGCGGCTCGACCGGCTCGCCAGCGGTCGGCGGCCACGGGTTCCGGAAGCTGTACCGGTAGAGCTGCCGGTCCTCGAATGCATCGACCACGTCGAACGGCCGCTCTTCGAGAGCGTACACTGCCGGGCCGTCGTATCCGGGGTCGTTGCGGAGCGGCTGGAAGGGGTGGTTCAACCACGGGCCGTAGGGCTGTGGCAGGAAGACCAGCGCGCCCTCGAAGGTGTGGTTCTCGAAGGGGCCGTAGGCGGCTTCGTAGTGGTCCGTTATCGCCTGATTCCGGTCGATCGGGTCGGCCGCGGTCGTGACCGCTACGCCACCACCGACCGCGGCAACGACAGCAGCCAGCGCCACCGACACTGCAAGCGCCTGTCGGGGTTCGAACTGCCGATTCAACGCTGCCCACGTCCGCTGGCCGGCGGTCCGGATCGCCAGCGCCGCCAGCAGCGACAGCGGAACGAGCAGATCGAGGTGATAGTACGGCCCCAGGTATGCGATCAGTCCGTCGCCGGACTCGGCGACGTCGCCCAGGATATTCAGCGTACCCCAGAAGTACGCTTCGCCGACGGGCACGGAGACGGCGATCCCCGTGACTGCGAGCCGCCGGGGCATTCGGTTCCGGAGTACCACCGCGAGGCCGACGACCGCCGCGAGGACGCCGAGCAGGCCGGCCGGAGCCCAGTCTCTCGCGAACGTCTCCAGCGCGCGGGCGTTCGACCGCGCGGCGAGTTCGGGGGTGTACGGGATTTCCCGGCCGAGCAACTCGCGCGTGCCGAAGCCGACGCCGTCTCGCGGAGCGAACGCGTGATAGGGAAACTCCAGTGCGGAGCCAGTGACGGCGGCGTTGTATCCCAGCGCAGCGGCGACGCCGACCAGCCCGACAGCCGCGACGGTCCCCTGACGGACCCACACGCCGCGCTCGCGGGTTCGCAGTGTCCACAGCGCGTGGAGGATGAACGGGACGGCAAACAGGACAGCTGTGTAGGGCCGGGCGAAAAACGCGAGCCCGATCGCACCGCCGGCGACGGCTGCCAGTCGGTGGCTCCCGGTTCGGTCGGCCCGGAGATACGCGAACGCAAATAGCAGGTTCAGCAGCGTCGTCGGTGCGTACGGCAGAAAGGTTGCCGCGTTGATCAGAAACAGCGGCGACCCGAGCACGACGAGACCCGCGAGCAGGCCGGTCGGGCGATCGAACAGTTCCGCGCCCAGCCCAGCTATGAGGGCGACGATCCCCGCGCCGACGATCGCGAGCGTCACTCGCGGCACGCCGAGTGCGAGCCCCGGGGCGTACATCGCCGGGACCACCGGCGAATACTTCGAGTACATCCCCCCGGAGCTCTCGACGAAGAACCACGGCCGGAACGCCTCAGGGACGGGCGGTCGGAGAAAGAGCTGTCCGTCGAGCAACATTCGGGCCTGCTGGAGGTAGACGCCCTCGTCGTGATTGAGCGAGTGATAGGGGAAGACGCGCGTGGCGATCAGAAAGACGACTATCCCGGCGAGCAGCGCCAGCAGCCCGACTGCGACGCGCCAGCGCGTCTCCGGGTTACGCACTCGCTTCCGGAGGGACGCGGGCGGTCGCCGCGTGAGAGCGTCCGGACCCGACATCACTCCCCGGGATACCAGGCCAGCGAGTGGTCGGCTTCGAGTTCGACACAGACGCGGGTTCCGTGGTCGAACTCGGTCGCGTGGTTGTGCTGGCAGTGAACCACGTCGCC
>JBEQBN010000263.1:0-3043 GCA_041639775.1 Halapricum sp. | reverse complement strand
CGGCAATTGTCATACTGTCCTCGACGTCTTCGGGATCGACCATCTCTCGGGTGGCCTCGTAGAACTCCCGCGGGTACTCCCGCATAATGTCGATATTGTGGGCCTCGTCGTCGATCTCGGCGGGATCGATGCGGGAAGACATAACTAATGGTGCGTCCATACGACCACCTCGCTGATCCGGGAGGTATTTCTTGCTGAAGTTCAACAACCCGTCCATCAGTAGCATCACACAATCTTCGTCACCGTCGCAGTTCCGGCGTTTCGCGGCGTGAAAGTACGGGTGGGCGTATCCCACGGCTGCAGTCGTAAAGCCGACAACACGGCCGACCGTCGCAGCGCTGGTGTGCGGTGCCATCCCGAAGACGAGTTCGCCGACCAGATCCTGCCGGTCCTCGAGTTCATAGAAGGGGTCAAGGCCATAGTACTGCGTCAGCAGGTCATCGACGAAATCGGCTGTCTTGAGCATATGCTCGGCCGCACCGTCCGAGAGAACGATATCCTGGACGCGGAGTTCGACAAGTTGGTCGTCGTGGCGCAGCGGGTCGCCGTTGATGTCCTGCTCATAGCCGAGTTGGCGGAACTGCTCAGCGGTAACGTCCAATTCTGCCGGCCGGACGGACGTGACGGGCAGATCGGTCATATCATACCGAACCGTGCCGTCCTTGAACGCCGAAACGTCGTGTTTCGCCCGCAGGACCCCCTTCTCCATCGGTTCGGGGACTTTCTCCTTCGAAGAGAGTCCCTTGACGCCTTTCAGCACGTCGAAGGCCGCCTCACGCTCGCCGACGGTATCGAGCGCCGACCGGTAGGCCTCGTGGACGTCGATCGTTTTCGTCTGAGTGGGGCGGGCCAGCGTCTCACACCGCGAGCATTCGGCCCGGCCGGACTCGTCGGGATCGACCTCCTGGCCACAATCCGGGCAAACGTAGACGACTTCCGCGGTCCCGCCACACTCCGGGCAACGCGCCTCGTGAGTCTCGGTTCCACACTCGACACATCGGCGCCGACTGACCTCGACTTCGACCAGACCCGGTTGGTCTCGCATATTCTCGGTGTGGGTACCCGCTTTCGAGACATCACGCTGAGAGCCACCGGCCTCGCCGATCGGAAAGAGCGTGTGCACAGCGGGTGAGAGTTCCCGTTCCTCTGATTTCTCGGGTCGACCCATCCGGTTGCCGATCCGGGTCGGCGCACGCTCGCGCAGTTGAAACGGAGCGATCTCGTTGATCGCAACGATCGCATTGTCCCCGTCGGCATACGTCCGGGCGCGTTCGGAGAGGTCCTCCCGAGACCACTCCCGATTGAGGTCGTCGTCGAACCCCATCGACCGGACCAGCGGTCGCCACTCGGAGACGATCAACGACTCCTCGGTCTGGACGTGAGTGACAAGTAAGGTCTCCAGAGCCTCCCGGGCGGCCTCGGTCCGTGAAATAACGAGATCCGTGTTTCCATCAGAAATAGAGGGGTGTTCGTTTTCAATAGTTGCACCGTCTGTCACAGCCACATCGGCACGTTCGACGGCTGTGGCGAGTTTACACACAGCCTCGACGGTAATATCGTGCCAGCAATATGTATATTTCGGGTGGAGAGGAGCGTCATACGCGTTGGCCCAGTCAAGTGCCTCCTCGGGTGAGGGATCCTCCAGATCAACCGCGACGGCGTCTCGCATCGCCTGGACGTCAGCGCCTGCCGCCTCGAAGTCTTTGACCCACCATTCGGCGGTGTAGGAGGCGGGGACGAGCGGGTGGTTGTTCTCGACGAACTCGCCGTAGTTGACAAGGTACTCGCCAATATCGAGAATCTCCTCGACGCCGTTTCGGACCTCGATGGCTTCCGCAGGGTCGTCAATCCGGCGGACCTCGCCGTTCGCGAGTTTGACCATCGGCCCTTCGATGGAGTCGACTGGGACAACACCTGCAGCCTTGCCCGGACGCTCGGTCTTGAGTTGGGTTCCGGCCGCCAGGAAGTCATCGACCAGGTGCATCGTCGCCGGGTGGACGCCCGCCGTCGCGTTCCCGTGGTTGCGCGCCCGGCCGTAGCGGAGTCGGAACCCGCCCGGCTCGCTCGGGTGGGTAAACACCGGACGGCCGGCGATCAGATCCCGCAGGAACTTCTCGGAGGGGTCAGCGCGTGGCGGTCCCGACGGCTCGTCGTTCGATTTCCCGTCTTCGTCGGGCTTATCGGCGTCTGGGTCGTCTTCGTCGCCCTCAGTATCGGCGTCCTCCGCGTCGTCGCCCCCGCCGTCTTTCCCGATCGTGCCGTCGATCAAATCCTGAAGCCAAGGCCATTCGATCTCATCGAGATTGCGAGTATACCGCTGGATCTTCGGGGCCTTGAGTGCGATCCCCTCGGCGAAAACCAGACACATCCCGCCGCGCGAGGAATTGGTATCGACCCGTTCGAGATCACGGAAGCCCGAAACCTCCTCGTCACCGGTGGCCTCGCCGTCGAGCATAATCGGGATGTGCTCGGCGATGAACGTGCTCTCTTTTTCCTTGGGCGAGTACTGGAGACCGGTCTCTTTGTCATAGAGAGCGACCTCCTCAGCATAGCGGTTGATTTCCTCCTCGCGGGGTTTGTACTGGTCGATGCCCAGCAATGCACGTGCATAATCAGCCACGAGAACGGAGAGGGCCTGGGCAGTTCCCCCCGCAGAGCGGATCGGCCCCGCGTAATAGATGTTGATGAACTGCGAGCCGTCGTCATTGTCGAGAATCTCGACCCGGTCGATCCCCTCGATCGGTGCGGCGACAACCCCTTCGGTAAGCAGGGCGACCGCCGTCCGAACTGCGCCCTCGATCTTGCCCGCCTTTGAGTCGTAGCTGCCGACGCTACCGTCGACGAAATCCTCAACCAGTTCCAGAGCGGCCTCCTCGCGTGACATCTCGCCTTCGAGTTCGCGGACGCGCTCGGCGACACCCTCGATTCCGAGAATGTTCTCGACACGGTCGGCCATATCCCGCGCAGTCGGAATCTCGACTTCGGGTTCGGGATCGCCACCGCGCTTGCGGGCCTCGTTGGCGAGCGCTATCGCCTCGTCAAG
>JBEQBN010000262.1:0-3047 GCA_041639775.1 Halapricum sp. | reverse complement strand
GTCGCCGACCGACTTCCGGACATCGCCGAGGCCCTCGAGGAGGAACTAGACCAGGACGGGGCGGAAACACGCGAGCGCATCGAGGCACTCGAGAGCGACTTCCAGGAAAAGCTCGATGACGTTCGCCGGCGTGTCGTCCAAGTCAAACGCGAGGCCGACGCGAAAGCACCGGCCGACCACACGCACGAACAACTGGAGGCACTCCTCGACCGCCTCGATGCGGTCGAATCCAGACTCGAACGAGTCGACGGCGAACTCGATCGGATCGAGGACATCGAAGCCGGACTGGACCAGGTCGACACTATCGAGACGGAACTCGACGGCGTCGAGTCGCAACTCGCCGAGCTTCGTGCCGAACTCGACGACACACCGACTGAAAGCGAGGTTTCGCAACTGGCCGCCGACCTGTCCGATGCCCAGGAGAAGCTCCGAACGGTCGCCTGGGTCGTCCGTGACCTCCGGGACAGCGGCGGCGGGACAACCGTCGAGAAAATCAAGCGCGACGCCGCTGAACAGGACGTTCGCCGCGCCCGCTGTGAGAACTGCGGCGAGGGCGTCGAGATCGGGTTGTTGACCGAGCCGTCGTGCCCGCACTGTTCGGCCGCGATCGACGGGTTCGAACCCTCAAGTCGGATCCTTGGACTCGGCAGCGCGAAGCTGACCACTGCGTCGGGGATCGGTGCGGGCGCCGACGAGACGGGCGACGAAGTCGACGCGATCGATACCAAGAGTGAGACACGATGAGCGACGACCCGACTGACGACATCGACCCGTTCGAGGAGTTCGAAACCGAGGAGACGCCGGACGGCGATCCATTCGATGAGCTTGAACCGGACAACAGCGAGCCGAGCGAAGCCGACGCGGACCACGTGGCCGACTCCGAGCCCACCCCCAGCGAGGAGCCGTTCGAAGGCGTCAGCGTGACCGATCAACACTCGACTGAGTCAGCAGGCGAGCAGGCCTGGCGAGACAAGGAGGATCCGTTCGCGGATCTCACGGAGGGATTCGAGGACGACCCCTTCGAAGGCGGTGACTGGGACGCCAGTGGCACCGACGAGTCCGTTTGGGAGAGTCTCTCGGCCGAGCACGAGATCGAAATCGAGGAAGAAAGCGGCCGTCGGGTCTCGGAGGTGAACAAACACAGCTTCTGCGAGCAGTGCAAACACTTCACTGAACCGCCGGAGATCGGCTGCACACACCCGGGGACAGAGATTATGGAATTTACCGACATCGAGACGGTCCGGGTGGCAGACTGTCCGGTCGTCGAGGAACGCGAGCGTTTAGAGAGCGGGTCGACCCAACGGGAGTTCGAAGGCGACCACCCGAAGTGATTTGGTACCGTTTTCAATCCGTATGCGTCCGACCCACAACATACGCCGTCCGTATGATCCACTCGGAAGCTGACCTCACTGTCTCAGTCCCACCGCGAACCGCGTTCGCCTTCGTCGCGGACCCGTACAACCTTGTGAAGCTAATCCCGGGACTGACCGAAATACACGAGGTGAGCGAACGATCAGACGGAACCAGACGTGGCCGGTATCAATACGAACTGGCGGGAATCTCGTTGACCGGCGCATTCGAAGAAGGCCAATACGAGGAGCCGGCGCTGCTGGTCCGATCACTGACCGGCGCGATCGAAGGGACCTGGCGATATCGGTTCGAGGACGCACCTGGCGGCACGACGGTCTCCTATACGGTAGAGGTAGAGTTCCCCGAGACGGTTCTCGATCGACTGCCCGAACTCGCAGTGCAAGCGTACGTCGACGGCGAGTTGCAGACCGCAATCGCCACGCTGCGGGCGTTTTTGAACGCCGAGGAATGATCGAGCCAACCGGGCACTCCAGAGAATGACAACTATGACCCCTCGAAAAAGGAGGTCAGCAGTTTCTTTTCGGCAGCCCGAAGATGTTGGTAGAACGTCGAGGGGACGACATCCATCGAGGCGGCGAGTTGATCGCCGTCGCTGCGGCGCGGCCACTCGAAGAAGCCACTGACATAGGCCTTCTGCAGCGCCGTAAGCTGTCTATCTGTCAGTTCGTCTTCGACGGTCGCCCGGAAGCCTCGTCGGGTCTGTGTCGGCTGGTCGGCCTCGTGATACGCGACCAGCTCAACGGCGTCGTAGCTGTCCTCGAGTTCGTCAACGATCGCCCGACCGTTCTGTTCGGTCGCGACGCTGAATCGCAACTCCAGGGCGTTGGCATCGAACTCGACGGTCGCGAGTTGTGCACCGTACTCAGCGAGCGTACTAACGAACTGGGGTCGCTCGACGGCGACCTCGACCATCGGAGCGTCGTCACTCGCGAGGACAGTCGCCTCGTTGACCGCGGAGATCCCCTCAGCGGCATTGACAAAGGCGTCGACAGCACCGTTAATCTCAAAGAGCAACAACAGGTCACCGTCGTGACGGACAAGCGTGTTCTCGTGAACGGCGTCACCAACTTCACCCGCAAGCGCCGTCAGCGGTGTGTTGTCGTGTATTTCAACGCCGATCTCGATCACCGCGTCAGTCGTCACAGTCTGTTTGCTCAGGAGATCGTTTATCGCTGCGCCGATCGAGCGCCCGAGCGCCCGCAAGACAGTCGTCTCCTCCTCGTCGAACGACTGAGTGTGGCTGTAAACGGCTAACACACCGTAGGTCGTCCGCCGGTAGGTCAGCGGGATAACGACGCCGTTCTCATCGTCGTGACAGCCGGCGGGTTCGGCCACCGAGCTGTCGAGGTGGGCAAGCGACTGGTCGTCGATCGCGGTCGCGAGCGGTTCGCCTCCGGGACTCGAGAGGTCAATTTCCGCGTCGTCGCTGCCGGCCTGTATGCGCACGAGTCGCGCTCCGGGATCGTAGTCGCCAATCCAGGCCCTGCTGATCGACTCGTCGCTACCGATCCGGTCGACAGCCTGCTCGTAGACGTCATCAGTCGAGTCAGCCGCAACGACGATCTCCGTCACGTCGCCGATCAATCCGTTGATGCGATCAAGTAGCCGCTGGAGACGTTCACGCTCGCGTTCGATCTGGAACTCGGCTTCCTTGCGCTCAGTGATATCCTGTTGGA
>JBEQBN010000261.1:0-3055 GCA_041639775.1 Halapricum sp. | reverse complement strand
CGAGCGCTTCGAGCATCCGGCCGATGTCACGTCCGAGCGTCGCTTTCGTCCCGTTCATTCCGTGGTGTCCTCGTAATGGCCGAAGATGTCCGTGATCGCCGGATCCGCGCCGACTGCCGAGTAGACCGTCAGCAGGTCACCGGCTTCGATTCGCGTGTTCCCGCGGGGGGTGATCGGCTTGTCCGTGCCCTCGCGCTCGATGGCGACGACGAGGATGTCGTCGCTAAGGTCGCCGGCTGCGGCCTCCTGTAGTGTTTTCCCGACAATCGGTGCGTCATCAGCGACAGTGATCTCGAACACTTCGGCCTCCTCGTTGATCCGCATATAGTCGACGATCGCAGGGCGGGCAACAGATCGATAGAGGTGCTCGGCGATGAGTTCCTGGGGGTTCTCCATCGTGTTCACGCCGATCTGCCGGAAGAGACTCATATGCTCGGGGTTGTGGACGACCGACAGGATGTTCGGCACATCGAACTCCTGTGCGAGCAGACAAACCATAACGTTTGTCGCGTCCTGGTCGGTCGTAGAGATGACCGCGTCCGCCCGGTCGGCACCCGCGTCCTCGAGCGTTTCACGCACCGTCGCGTCTGCGTTCAACACCAGACAGTCGTACTCGCTGGCGACCTGATCGGCTTTCGCGTCGTCGCGTTCAATGACGACGACTTCGTTGCCCGATCGAGTCGCGATATCGATCAGGGGCGTTCCGATATCGCCAGCGCCGACGACGATGATGTACATATCGGTTGCTCGTACAGAATGGGTAGAAAAACTATCGACTCGCAGATGATTTGAGCCGTGTTATCGACTATACGGGGAGACAGCAATCGATCGCCCTAGTCGCAATCGCGGAGCGGTCGAACGGGCGGAGTCTCTGGCGACATCCGGTCGGGCGACAGTAACGCGAACTTGGGTGTCTCGGCGTTTCGCCAACGAGACCGGAACGTATCGACGGTTGGCCGATTCACAACGTCTGTGAGTGGTTCCCTCACCGGGACGCTTTTTTCATTGCGGACTGAATCGCCCGGCAACCGAAATGAATCCGCTCCCGGATCCGCTCGAGGACGTCAACCTCACCCGTCGGGACCGACTCATCGTCTATTACATCGTCGGTCTGATCGCTCTCGTCGGGACCTACACCCTGCTGTATCATCTCGGTATGACCCACCTCGAAGGAGACGACCACTCGATTTTCCGGTCGTTTCAGACGGTCGTCGAGACGTTCACCACGACCGGGTTCGGCGCGGATGCCCCGTGGGAAACCCCCTGGATGAACCTGTTCGTGGTCGCGATCCAGCTGAGCGGCATCGCGCTGGGCTTTTTTACGCTACGAGTTATCATCATCCCGCTGTTTACGAGTGCAGAAGTCAATCTCGACAACCGGCTGACGCCGAAGCGTGATCACGTCATCATCTGTGAGTACCGTCGCGACTCCGAGGTACTGCTCGAAGAACTCGAGGCGCTCGGGATCGAATACGTCCTCATCTCTTCGGACGAACAGGAAGCACGGCAACTCTCCGACGACGGATACGCCGCGATTGACGGCTCACCCCAGCAGGCGGAAGCCTTCGAGCGCGCGAGCATCGACAGCGCGCGAGCGGTGATCACCGACGCCGGGAGCGCGACGGTCGATACGATCCTGACCGCCCGATCCGTCCGGCCCGACGTCGAGATCATTACGCTCACCGACGACAGTGCGCTCGCCGATATCTTCGAGAAGACCGGTGCCGACAGCGTCCTCTCGCCACACAGCGTCCTCGGTCACCGACTGGCCGAGAAGATCGTCTCCACGTTCCGCACCGACCTGGGCGACGCGGTCGAACTCGGCGAAGACATCGAGCTGACGGAGGTATCCATCGAGCGAGGGAGTGCCCTCGACGGCGTGACGATCCGGAACTCGGGCATCCGCGAGGAGACGGGTGCGAACGTCGTCGGAGCCTGGATCGACGGGGAGCTGGAGCTGCCGCCCGATCCGGACGCTGTCATTCGCGAAAACACCGTTCTGCTCGTCGCCGGCGAACACGAAGCCCTCGAAGAGCTCAGCGAATTCAGCCGATCCGTGACATCGTTCAAGCGTCCGGACCGGGTCGTGCTCGCCGGGAGCGGCGAAGTGGGGGGTGCAGCCGAGCAGGTACTCGAAGACGCCGGCATCGAGACAATCACAGTTGACTACGACGAGGCGACCGACCCGGATGTCGTCGGTGACGTGGGCGATCGGGCGGTCCTTGAGGAAGCTGGCATCTCTGACGCGGGAGCGATGATCGCCTGTATCCCGGATGACTCCCAGAACCTGCTTGCGGCCGTGCAGGCACAGGCGATCAACCCCGACATCGAGGTTCTGTTTCGCGCCAACGAGATGGCGACTGTCACGAAGGCCTTCCGTGCGGGGGCTGACTACGTCCTGGCGGTCCCGCAGGTCAGCGCGCGGATGGTCGCACGTGAACTCCGCGGCGAGGACGTGCTTGCACCCGCCAGTCAGATTCGCGTCATTCGTGTTCCAGCGATGCCCTTCGCAGGCGAAACGATCGAAAGCGCCGAGATCTCCGAGCGGACCGGTTGTCGGGTCGTCGCGATCGAGAACGACTCCGGAATGACGACCCAGATCGATCCCGGCCGGGAACTCGACGCGGGCGATCGGCTTGTTCTCGTCGGAACCGACAACGCAGTCCAGCAGTTCCTCAAGCAGTTCGACGTGTCGCCGGCGGGAGCGTGAAAATGGGGACCGAGCTCAGCCGAACAGCCGCTCCCACAGCGACCGCTCGTGGGCCTTTTCGGCAAGCAATACTGGCACGTCGATGTCCTCGAGCGCCTCGAAGACCAGCGAACCGGAGACGAGCCGCGAGAGCAGTCCTTCCTCGGTCGCACCGACGACGATCAGCGTCGAATCCTGCGAATGGCGTTTGAGCGCGTCCTTGAACGACCCGGTCTCGACGACCGCACGGGCGTCTTCGAGGCTGTGGGTTTCAGTCCACGAATCGAGGAACGCCCGCCCGTCGGCTTCGTTGTCGGCGACGTGCAACAGCGTGACTTCCGACCCGGCTCGCTCCCTTAGAGCGGC
>JBEQBN010000260.1:0-3059 GCA_041639775.1 Halapricum sp. | reverse complement strand
GACGATCGTCTTGATCGCGATCAATCCCCCTGCATAGCCGACTGCGACGCCGACGGCAACGAGCAACGCCGCACGGGTGGTAAAGAGAAGGCCCACGCGCCACCCCGGAGCACCGGTCGAGCGGATCACGCGAATTGCCTCTGTCCGGTCGCGAACGCTCATGCGCGTCACGCTATACACGACGACGAGGACGAGCAGGCCACCAGCACCGATTGCGATGCTCAATGCCCAGAGGACTTGCTCCAGTCCCCCGAGGACGTACAGGAGCGCACTCACCAACGGACTGCCAGTCTCGGGGATCGGGTTCCCCGTGTCCGCACTACCATCCTGGTCAATAACGAAATAGCCGGTCGTCCCGAGCTCGTCGACGACCGAGGCGTTCGCCACATACCACGTCGGCTGGAGGAAGGTGTTTCCACCAGCCTGTGGCACGATCGAGAGCGTGACGTTCCCGTCGGGACCGTCCATCGTTCGTGTTCGCTGGCCAGACACTGGCCCGCGAGCGTCGGCGGCCTCGGGCAACGTCGGCAACCGGCCCTGTTGCCAGGACGCAGAGCCGTTCTGGATCACCCGCGGTGCGTCCGGTGGCAGCCCAATCACCTGGACCGAAGTCCCGTCAACCTCAGCCGTCGTCATCGGGAGGACAACCCGCTGCTCGGTCGATGTCGGTGGCTCGCCATCCGTCGTCTCGTAGATGATGGTCCCCGAGTTCGACAGTGGCTCTGCGAAGGTCTCTGAGTAGGTAGTTGCCGTGAACAACAGGAGTGCGGTCCCGACGAGGAACGCAGCCGTCACCGCGACGACGACGACGGTCAGTCGATCACGGCGCGACCACCGGAACAGGAGTGCCGTTCGATACCCCATTCCGTCCCCTCAGTTGGTCTCCGGCGACGGTGTCTGTGCTGTCTGTTCGCTCCCGTCCACATTCTCGCGCTCGACGAGCTTCCCATCTGCAAGGTGTAACTGCTCGTCGAAATGGGGGGCCAACTGTGGGTCGTGACTGATCACGACCAGTGCAGTCTCAGTCGACTCCTTCATGCTAAAGAGCAGATCGAGGACGGCATCGGCTGTGTCAGGATCGAGCTGACCAGTCGGCTCGTCGGCGAGGACGATCTCCGGTTTGTTCGCTAGCGCACGGGCAATGGCAACGCGCTGTTTCTCGCCACCCGAAAGCGTCGCGGGGTACTGCCCGCCGAGGTCCCCAATATTGAGTCGCTCGAAGAGTGTGTCCAGCCACGCATCATCTCGTTCACCGGCGTGTTCCTGTGGGAGTGCGGCGTTCTCGCGGGCGGTGAGATCCCCGATCAGCTGAAAGTCCTGAAAGACAAACCCGATCGTCGAGCGTCGCATGGCCGCCCGCTCGCGTTCGGACAGGGAACTCGCGTCGCGCCCGTCGACGTGCAATGTCCCGCTCTCAGGCGGTTCGAGCAATCCGAGCACGTTGAACAGTGTGGTCTTGCCGGCCCCACTTGGTCCCTGAATGAGGACGGTTGCATCCTCACCGACAGTAATCGAGACACGGTCGAGAATGCGCTGGCCGCTTCGTGTCACCACCAAATCGGATCCAACGAGGACGGACTCAGTCACTGTCTCCCGCTATTCTCGGCGTCGTAATGTATCTAGCGGTTGGACAAACTGTCGCGTTCATCGACAGAACCCATCTGTCGAAACGGCTCTGTTGAATCACTAGACGGCGTCGGGATGGGTCGCTAAATCAAAGGAGTTGAAGCGGGAGACTTCAGTTGTTCATGACCCAAATCTCCCGCTTCACTAGCGAAATCGTTCCGATTTCTCAAAGAGTTACTGGCGACGGAGACGAATCCGCCGCCCCGAAAGGTGGCGGCGGATTCGCCGACTATGCCATCGTTTCCCTGCATTGTCTCCGGATCTACCTCGATACGTCCTACCGAATGACGATAGACCTGCTCAAGGAGATGCCACAAATAACCGGGGAGATCGGCCTCAACACGGCCGATCTCCCCTCACCGTCCACGTTATGTAAAGCGTTCGACCGAATCGAAATGAGCGTCTGTCGAGTGTTGCTGCGCCAGTCGGCGCAGCTACACGACCCGTCGAAGCACGCCGCTATCGACGCTACATTCTACGAACGCTCAGCAGCGAGCCGCCACTACTGCCAGCGAATAAGCTACCGCGTGCAGAAGCTGAAGGTCACGAAACTCGTCGATACAGACTCTCAAGCTGTCCTTGACGTTCACTGTTCGACGACTCGGGAAGGAAGCGACGCAGACCTTGCTGAGCAGATCGCCCGCCGGAACGCGGGCGATCTGCGGTCTCTGGCCGCTGACAAGGGCTATGACAAGCAGTCGCTCCGCGAAGCACTGCGTGAACTCGGCATCAGACCGCTCATCAAACACCGCATCTTCGCGCCCTACGACCACGCTCACAACGCCAGAATCGACCAACAACGCTACAATCAGCGCTCTATGACCGAGACCGTCAATTCGGCTGTGAAGCGCTCGCTCGGCTTCGCCGTGCGAGCGCGTTCCTGGTTCCGTGAGTTCCGCGAAATCGCTCTGATGTGTGTCGTCTACAACATCAAGCGTGCCGTCAAACAGTGAATTTCCACCGCCTTATGGCGATTCAACACAGCCCCTACTTCCGGAACGATTTCCTGGATTCGCCTATCTGATTTTTTCGGTGGACAATTCACTCATAGTGGGGGAATATACAAACACACCAAAGTACTATATTACTTTGACCCCTGCGTGTCTATATGAACGATCGTAGACCGCCAGAGGAGTTTACCGACGTCAACGAAGCGGTCGGAGATGATTGGGAATCTGAAACCACACCCTACGAACGTATTCGACACGTCATTGCGCATACGTACAGCCCAGTCTCAGCCGATACGGTAGCTGATAATGCACGGACCGCTCCGAAAACCGCGCGAAAGCATTTGAACACACTCGCGGATGAGGGATTCGTCGAGACGACAACCGGCGAGCACGGCGGCACGCTCTATCGACGCTCGCCCGAATCGCTTGTCGTTGAGCAGGCCGCTGATATCCTCAACCATGTCTCGACCGATGAACTGGTCA
>JBEQBN010000259.1:0-3061 GCA_041639775.1 Halapricum sp. | reverse complement strand
CAAAGACCGACTTACTTCCAGCGTCGAGAGCTGAGAAAGTTGAACGCTCGGATACCTTAGCTGCCGACTGTGTGGATCTGTCAGAAAACTCAGTGGGACCGCCGTGATTCGAACACGGGTCCGACGCACCCCATGCGCCGAGGATACCGCTACCCTACGGTCCCGCACGTGAGTCGAAGAGGGACCGCCAATTAAGGGTGTCGTTTCGAGGTGCCCTCATTCGACTCGAGGCGTGCTGATGTTTCACACCAGCACGCGTTCGAGGTCGACGACAAGACCAGACTCGGCGTCAGGATCGCCAACCAGATGGCCAATACAGACCGCGGCTCCAGCCGGTGTATAACAGGCGACCAGCTGACCGTCGGGTTCGTATTCGCACTCGATGACACCCGGAGCGTAGACCGGGGCGCCAGTGGCCACACTCTCGGCAGCGCCGGAGGCGATTGTCACTGCCGGGACGTCTTCCAGGGCGCGCTCGGCGGGTTGGACAAGGTCTCGAAGCGGTTCGGCTCTGTCGTCTTCGTCCCACCACGTCAGCGCGTCCGCTAGATCGTGCATCGTCACCAGCGACCGATCGTCGAAGGTGCTCGTGGCCGTCCGACGTAGATCTCCCATATGTGCACCGGTGCCAAGCGTCAGCCCGATGTCGTGACATAGCTTTCGGATGTAGGTCCCACTCTCACAACGCACCCGGAGTAGCGCTTGCCGGTCCCGTACCTCAAGTACGTCCAATTCGTATATCTCGCGGACGCGAAGCTGTCGGACGACCGCACTTTTCCGAGGTGGCTTCTGGTAGATCGGTCCCTCAAACTCGTCGATTCGCTCCTGGAGATCCGCCGGCGGCTCGTCGTGCAACTCCAGAACGGCGACGTACTCCTTGACGGCATCGTCGAATACCTGTGCCATCCGGGTCGCGTCTCCCAACAGTACAGGTAGCGAACCAGTCACTTTGGGATCAAGCGTCCCGGCGTGAGCGGCCCGATCGAGACCGGCCATATCCCGAAGCCAAGCAACGACCTGATGGGCCGAGGGGCCGGGCGGTTTGTCGAGATTAACCACGCCGAAATTGAGCAGTTCAGTGGGCGAGCGCTCGGACGGTGGGCCACGGAGCATTTCAGAGATCGTACTCGACGTCGGTGATCGGCGTCTTACCCTCGTCACCAGTTTCCTTGTACGATTGGACGGCGTGCAGCGTCAGACTGAGCACACCTTGCGGTCCCCAGCGTGCGGTATTGATCGAAAGATCATAGATAGAGAGGTCATCGAAGTCAATATTGTAGTACTCCTTGTAGCGGTGGGCCTCGCTCTCGCCGCGTTCGTGGGTTTCTTCGCGGGCTTGCTCGATGGGTTTGTTCTCCCGCTGGGAGATGCGCTCGGCTCGGATCTCCAGTGGGGCTGACAGCCAGATTTTTAGGTCGGCGTAGTCGCCAGCCATCCAGCCGGCCAGCCGCGATTCGAGAATTACCTCGTCGCGCTCGCGGGCAATCTCTCGGAGCCGGCGGTCGAGGTCCCGATCGATGTCCTCGTCTTCTTCGGCCTTTTTGTTCAACTCCAGTGGCGTCAGACCACGTTCCTCGGCGAGGTCACGAAAGATGTCTCCGCCAGAGACGTGCTCGTAGTCCAGCGCATCGGCCAGGCTCTGGGCAAGTGTACTCTTGCCGCTGCCGGCTGGGCCGGAGACGGTGATCAGCATACCCTCACTCGGGGCGTGTGATTCAAAGAGATTGCGTCTTCGAAGTGGAGACGGCCGTTATGTCGGCGATGTCTGGACGTTCAGCGACTTCCGGAGGAACTGCGAGAGACTCATCGAACACAGGATATACCAGAAGATCCACGCTTGCATCGGTCCGATGATACCGGCTTGCCAACTGCTTACTTCACCGATCAACGGCATAACAATGACGGAACCGCTCCCACTACCGACACCCACGCCGAGGACCTGCCAGTAGACCCACAGGAACACGGGGATGGTAAACAACATAATCCAGGGCATCGACCGGAACTGCTGTTTCATCATTCCGAATTGGTCGGTCATCATTTCCATCTGCTCTTGGCGAATCTCCTCGAGAGCCTCCTCGTCGTCACGCTCTTTGGCCTTTTCCTCCCGTTCGCGAAGTTCTTCCTGTTTCGATTGGTAGTCGCTCATCCCCTCAAGATTCGTCAGGCGGTCCTGGAGTAACGTCGACCACAAGCCAGTCATAACAGCAAGGACCAGAATAACGAGATAAAACGGCAGGACAGCATCGAGCGGCCCGAGCAGGATATCGATCGCGTTGCCGATCTGGTCGCGGATCGACGGCTGCCAGTAGCCGACAAACAGTCCCAGCGAACCGACCAACGCGAGCTTGTCCCAACTCGACCAGCTACCGTCGTCTTCGTCCGGTGGCTCGGCGTCTTCGAGGGCCTCTCGAACACCATCGGGGTCGTCAATGACAAACCCATCGCCGCCGGCATCGACGAGGATTCCCTTCTCGATGAGACGTCCCCACTGACCACTCGTGAGCTCGTGACTGACGTCGCTCCATCTGACGACGCCGTCGTCCTCGGCCGTTTCGAGGACGGTCTCGATGGACGACTCCATACTGGCGTCCTCAGCGACGAGGGATTCGATCTTCTGTGCCGTACGTGCCATTGTGAATCTCTAATGCTCCAGTCTAAATCAGGCTTTGCGTTCGATTGCGGCCTTGAGTTCCGTCCAGACCTCGTCGGGCGTCCCCTCGCCGTCGATCTCGACGAAGCCCTCGTGGTCGCGGTAGTGATCGATCACCGGCGCGGTGTTGTCCTCGAACACCTCGAGCCGGTTTCGGACCGACTCCTCGGTATCGTCCTCACGTTGGATCAACTCACCGCCACACTCATCACAGACGCCGTCCGCTTCAGGTTGGTTGAACTCGACGTGGTAGTTCGCGCCACAGTCGTCACAGACGCGCCGCCCAGTGAGTCGATCGACCAGTTCCTCCTCGCCGACCGACAGCGAGAGGATCGCGTCGAGATCCGTCATCCCTTCGAGTTCCTCGGCCTGCTCGAGGTTGCGCGGGTACCCGTCGAGCACGAACCCGTC
>JBEQBN010000258.1:0-3066 GCA_041639775.1 Halapricum sp. | reverse complement strand
ATGGAAGACGTCGGCGAGACGGCAGTCGTCGAGAAGGAGCGGCCGGAGGCCGGGCCGATGGACGCGATCATCAAGCCCACAGTCGGACTGGTCTGTACCTCGGACGTACACACCGTCCACGGCGCGATCGGTGAGCGAGAGAACCTCACACTGGGTCACGAAGTCGTCGGCGTCGTCGAGGAGGTCGGCGAGGCGGTCGAGGACTTCGAGCCCGGCGACCGCGTCGCAGTCGGCGCGATCACACCGGACTGGAACTCCGAGGCGGCCCAGGACGGCCATCCCTCCCAGTCGAACGGGGCGCTGGGCGGCTGGAAGTTCGCCAACGTCAAGGACGGCACGTTCGCCGAGTACGCACACATCAACGACGCGGACGGCAACCTCGCGCACATTCCCGACGGCGTCACCGACCACGAGGCCGTCTACACGGCCGATATGCTCTCGACGGGCTTTGCCGGCGCGGAAAACGCCGACATCCCGATGGGCGGGACCGTCGCGGTCTTCGCGCAGGGCCCCGTCGGAATGATGGCCACGAAAGGCGCGGAACTCCAGGGTGCCGGGCGGATCATCGCCGTCGAGACCGTCGAGAACCGGAAGGAACTGGCTCGCGAGTACGGCGCCACCGACATCGTCGACTTCGAGGACGGAGACCCAGTCGAGCAGATTATGGAGCTGACCGACGGGGCGGGCGTCGACGCTGCGATCGAGGCGCTCGGGGCCGACGAGACCTTCCAAGACTGCATCCGGGCGACGAAACCCGGCGGCACGTTCTCGAACGTCGGCTATCACGGGGAGGGTGAGTTCCGCCACGTCCCTCGCGAGGAATGGGGCGTCGGAATGGCCGAGATCGACATCGTCACCGACCTCTGTCCCGGCGGACGCCTGCGCATCAGGCGGCTGTTGAACCTCCTCGAACAGGGGAAGGTCGACCCGACGAAGATGACGACCCACGAGTTCGACTTCGAAGACATCGAGACGGCCTTCGATATGATGGACACCAAAGAAGACGACATCATCAAGCCGCTGATCCGCTTTGAGTGATTAGCGAAGCTCTGTCTCGTTTTTTGTTGTTTGCTATCTGCACTGAGAGGGGGCTGTATGCTCGATTCAGCGGATCGACTGCCAATCACAAGAGCCACTGTGTCGGACCCAGTAGTACCACCGATGACTGACTGGGACGTCTACCTCGTTACGCAGGGCAGTCTGTCGAAGGACCGAGACACACGTGAAATCGTGCGGGCCGCCATCAACGGCGGCGTCGGTGTCGTCCAACTCCGGGAGAAGGAGATGTCCGCGCGCGGACGGTATGAGCTCGGCCGTGATCTCCGGGAGATGACCCGCAAGGCCGGCGTGCCACTAATTGTCAACGACCGCATCGACATCGCACAAGCGATCGACGCCGACGGTGTCCACCTCGGCGACGAAGACGTGCCCGTCGAAGTCGCCCGGGAGTTGCTCGGCACAGACGCCATCATTGGCCGCTCAGTGTCGTTCCGTGAGGGCGCCCGCGAGGCCCAGCGAGCAGGCGCGGACTACCTGGGCGTCGGCGCGATCTACGCGACCGGCTCGAAAGACGACATCGACGACGAGGAGTACGCGATCGGGCTCGATCGTCTGGAGTCGATCGTTGAGGCCGTCGATATCCCGGTCGTGGGTATCGGCGGCGTCGACGCGAGCAACGCCGACGACGTAGCGGCGGCCGGCGCGGACGGTGTGGCGGTCATCACGGCCATCACAGGCGCGGGTGATCCCGAGGCGGCAACGCGGGAACTGGGCGCGGCCGTGCAAGCGGGCCGGACGGACGGCTGAGCCGATCGCCGTAACGCACAAGCGGACAGCCCCGAAACGTGGCGTATGGTCCGCATTCCGTTCGGGATCCGCCAGCTCGATACGACGATCGACGGCGGTGCCCCGCCGGGAAGCGTCGTCCTGCTTTCGGGGGAGGCCGGCGCCGGCGCTCGCGAGTTTATGTACACCAGCCCACTGATAACCGGGCTCGCGACGGCCGATCCGGAGCTGTTCGACCTCTACTATGGCGATCTCCCGTCAGACGCAGAGCTGCCGGACGAGGTGCATTACGTCTCGCTGACCGCGAGCGAAGACCAGTTTCGGGCGGAGGCCAGTCGCGCCTTCGAGGCGGAACTCTTCGAGACGGGGATGGAGGCGGTCGAATATCACGACCTCTCAACGACGTATTTCCACGTCAGCCCTGTTCCCCGGCAGTGGTACGCCGAGCGCGCACCCTCGATCAAGGACATCCGGACCCGAGACGACCGCGAGGAGCTGCTGACGGTGCTGGGCGACCTGCTCAGCGAGAACGCCCGGAACAACCTGGTTGTGATCGACTCGCTGTCGGACCTGATCAGCGCCGTCGGCGACCGGGCCGATATCGAATGGGCCGACGTGACGTTCTTCCTGAAGGGGCTCCAGAAGGTCGCCCACGAGTGGAACGGGCTCATCCTGACCTATCTCAACTTCGAGACGATCTCGGAGACGCGAAACGGACAACTCGTCGACGCTGCCGACGGGACGCTCAAATTTGAGTGGGCCAGCGGCGGCTCGACGCTCGCCCGGACGATGGTCGTAAAGCAGTTCCGTGGCGTGTTGAGCCAGCTGGAATCGGAGGACATCGTCCGCTTCGAGACGGAATTTACCGACGCCGGCTTCGATATCAGCGACGTTCGGAAGATCCGCTAGATTCGCTGTGGGGAACCCTTAACTACACGCTGGCCGATATCCAGGTGATGGCGGGCGAGTCACAGGAGAACCTGACAGTGTCGCTGCCGCCGGAACTGGAGTCGTGGCTCGACCAGCACGCGGCACAGCGTGACATCGACCAGGAGACTGTGCTTGTCCAACTACTTGCGTCTTACCGGGAACTCGCCGAGAACGGCGACCCCTTCGCCGACCCCGATACGATCGAACCGGCTGTCCGATCGGTCGTCGCCGACCGACTTCCGGACATCGCCGAGGCCCTCGAGGAGGAACTAGACCAGGACGGGGCGGAAACACGCGAGCGCATCGAGGCACTCGAGAGCGACTTCCAGGAAAAGCTCGATGACGTTCGCC
>JBEQBN010000257.1:0-3069 GCA_041639775.1 Halapricum sp. | reverse complement strand
TGTTGGTCCACGTCCACAGCAAAGACCGCGAGCGAACCTTCGAGGCGCGAGCGCTGCCGTACTGCCCGGAGGCGACCGTCGAGGCACCACTGGTGGATGTCGGGTACGGCACGCCCGAGGAACTCGACGAAAACGACGTGGATGACGCGATCGTCGTCGCGAGCGCGGCCACGCCGCCGTCGGCCGATCGATTCGTCCACCGGACCGAGAAGATCGGTCACGCGGCCGAACGCGGCGCCGCGGGGTTCATCTTCGCGAATCATCGGCCCGGACAGCTCCCGCCGACCGGTTCGCTCCGGGTCGGCGACACCTTGCCCGCGGTGGGGGTCAGCCACGAAACCGGCGAATGGCTCCGTGACTACGCTCAGGACGGGGCGGCCGCCAGGTTGAACGTCACCGCATCAGTCGAGCCGGGAACGAGCCAGAACGTCCGCGGCCGGTTCGGTCCAGATACGGACACGTCTGTACTCTTGATCGCACATTACGATGCCCACGACGTCGGGGAAGGTGCGCTAGATAACGGCTGTGGCGTCGCCGTGTTGTCGTCCGTGATCGAGGCACTGCGGGGGTTGGAACTCGACCGCGGAGTCGAGGTCGCGCTGGTCGGCTGTGAAGAACTGGGGTTACAAGGCAGCGAGACGCTTGCGGCAAACGTCGATCCCAAGGACGTACACGCGGTCGTCAACCTCGATGGCGTCGGCCGGGAACGGACGATTCAGGCGCTGACACACGGTAGTGAGATACTCGGCACACTCACTGAAGAGGCGTTTGCGGCGGTCGGCCATCCGATAGAGATTCAGGACCGTCCCCATCCGTACAGCGATCACTGGCCGTTTCTCCGCCGAGGGGTCCCGGCGTTGCAGGTACACAGTCAGGCCGGCGACGCGACCGGCACCTGGGATCGAGGCTGGACACACACACGCGCAGACACTAGGGACAAAGTCGACCGGCGGACGCTCCGCGAACACGCGATGTTGGTGACCTTGCTCGTCCACGAGTTAGCTGGGACGGATCTCGATCGGATCGATCCACAGCGACTCAGAGACGATCTATCGGACGCCGAGCCCAGTATGCGAGCGGCCGATGTCTGGCCCGACGCGTGGGAGGAGTGATCGACGCGAATACCAATGTTTGATAGTCTCCGCATTCGGACGGCTGGACAGTGGGTATGGGTTGGGTCTGGTCAATCCACGTCGCGCCGCTGTTTTTAGCGCCAGCAGTAGCGGCACTCATCGTGGGCGCGGTCCAGTCCGGTCGATCTATCGCCGGTCAACAGCGGTTGCTCGCGCTCGTGATCGTCGCAGGCTGGTGGTCGCTCGCGTACGGGGTTGCGCTCGTCCAGACGAACCTGGGGATGAAAGTAGTCTTTCACGGCATTATGTTCGCCGGCCTCGGCCTCACGCCGGTCACTTGGCTGGTGTTCATCGTCGGGTACACGGGCGGGGACGAGTGGTTCACGAGGCGTCGGGTCGCCGCCCTTGCGGTCGTGCCGCTCGTGAGTTCGCTGATCGCGATCACGAACGCGCCGGTCGGTCCACACGAGCTGTTCTGGATCAATCCGACACGTGACACGGAGGGAACGCTGGTCATCCTCAACGCTGGACGTGGACTCTGGTTTTGGGTCCACGCGATGTACGCTTACGCCCTCCTTGCTGTCAGTGGCGGCTACCTCCTCCGGCTCGCGCTGTTCACCGACGGGCTGCATCAAACACAAGCGGCCACTCTCGTACTCGCGTTGGGGATGCCGGTCGGGGCAAACGTGGCCTATCTCACCGGCATTATTCCCGGTGGGATCGATCCGACGCCGCCCGCACTCGTCGCGAGCGGGCTCGTGTTCGCGGCGACGACCGGTCGCTATCGACTCGTGACGGTCGTGCCGGCCGCACGCCAACTCGCCCGATCGGAACATATTGAGCGAACGCCCGATCCGGTGATCGTCGTCAGCGATGGCAACGAGATACTCGATCTCAACCCGGCCGCGGGATCGCTGTTCGACTGTTCGCGGACAGACGTGGTCGGTCAAGGGCTCGATCGCGTCGCACCGACGCTTGCAGAAGCGACGGTCGATATTGATTCTGAGATGGCTCAGACCGAAATCGCGATCGACGAAGAGGCCCGTGCCAGGCGATACTTCGACGTACGGGCGACACCGATCTCGGCCGGACACGGCGTCGTTGCGGGTCGCGTGCTCACGCTGCGAGACGTGACGGACCGGAAACGGCGCGAACAGCGTCTATCGGTACTCAACAGACTGCTAAGGCACGATCTTAGGAACGTGATGACAGCGATCCGTGGCAACGCCGAAGTGGTCAAACAGCGCATCGATGATCCGGAGATCCGGGAACGTATGGGTGTCATTGAACGCAACGTGGACACGATCGTCCAGCGCAGAGAGAAGTTCGACAGTGTGCTCCGCTCACTCGATGTCGAGACGGAGCCGACTGAACTCAGCGAACTCGTCCGGAACGCGGCCGGAAGCGTCCAGCCGCCAAATGGCGTGTCGATGACTGTTGAAACGCCCGATACGTGTTACGTCGACGGCCACGCACTCGTGCGGATTGCTCTCGACGAACTGCTCGAGAACGCCCTCGAACACGCCACCAACCGTGTCGATATTACGGTCGCACCGACCGACACTGTCATCGAAGTGTCCGTCTGTGACGACGGCGACGGAATCTCGGACTACGAAGTAGAGCCCCTCTCGAACGGTCGCGAAACGCCACTTGAACACACGAGCGGTGTCGGACTCTGGACAGTCAAATGGATCGTCGAAGCGCTGGACGGCTCGCTCAGTTTTGAGAACAGTAACGGCACCTGCGTGACGATATCGCTTCCAGCGACCGCAGCCGGCCCAGGACAGTCTTGTCCAAATGGCGCACAACAGTCGGAAGAGTAAACTGGCCGCTCACCATACCACGGAGTATGAGCGACGACTGGCAACACGAACTCGAACAGCAGCGCGAGCAAAAAGAGCAGTATTTCGGCTCACATCCGCGATCACCGGTTCCGAACCACGCCGATTTCGCGGGACTGGAGTACTACCCGATCGATCCGGCGTATCGATTCGAA
>JBEQBN010000256.1:0-3096 GCA_041639775.1 Halapricum sp. | reverse complement strand
TTGCCCTTCCGGTCGGGGAACAGCGCGTACCCCCAGAAGACCTTCACGTCGTCGGGCTGGTTCGCAAAGTGAGGCTGGGCGGCGACGACAGTCGACATGAGCCAGTTCGAGTCGACGTAGGTCACCAGCCCGTTGCCGGGTTCCTCACGCGTGAACTCGACGATGTGTTCGAACAGGTCGGTGTTGTGCAACGTGACGGTAAACGACTCCCACTTGGTCTCCTGGACGTTGCCGGCGAACACCTCGGGATTCCCGAACTGTGGATTGTCCTCGGCGATATTTCGCCAGAGTTCCCAGGACGCCCCGGTCTGGTTGGTTTCGGGCGCTTCGTCCATCGCCCCGAGGTCGGATCCGTCGGTCATCGACCCGTTCGTGACGAACACCATGTCCATCGGATCGACGCCGACGGTTTCGTGGCCGTCGTCGGTCTCCATGTGGATGCACTCGACCGTCCGGCCCTCACGCGAGGTGACGATGTCCATGTCGGTCACCTCGGTGTTGTACTGGAAGTCGACGCCTTCGTCCTCGAGCCACCGCCGGAGCGGGAGGATCATCGAGTCGTACTGGTTGTACTTCGTCCGGTCGATGCCCTCCATGGTGTGCAGGCGGGGGAACTCGTGGAAGAACCGGTACATGTAGCGGCGCATCTCCGCGACGCTGTGCCAGGGCTGGAAGGCGAAAATGGTCGCCCAGACGTACCAGAAGTTCGTCTCGAAGAAGTCGTCGCTGAACCACTCCTCGATCCGGGTGTCGCCCAGGCGCTCCTCCGGGGTGACCGCCAGACGGGCCAGCTGGAGTCGGTGGCGAGTATCCAGTTGGTTCTTCGCGGCATCGATGCGGCGGCTTCCCGACATCAGCCGGGTCTCGGCGTAGGACTCGTGGATCCGGTTGAACTCGTTCATCTCCTCCTTGACGGAGATGTTCGGATCCTCCAGGGAGGGAATCGTCCGGAAGAGGTCCCAGGTACACTCGTAGGCGGGGAAGTTGAACATCCGTCCGCCCCGGATGACGTAGCCTTCCTCGGGGTTCCCAGCCCCGTCCATCGCGCCGCCCATCACGTCGAGTTTCTCGTAGACGTGAATGTTCTCGCCGGGGACGTTCCCGTCTCGGATCAGGAAGGCGGCTCCGGCAAGTCCCGCGATGCCACCGCCCGCAAAGTGGGCCTCGCGCTCACTGGCTCGTGGCTTCTGGGGACGTTTCCTGACACTCATCGGTCTCCCTCCGGCAGGTCGTTGGCGGTTTTACGTCCGATACTCGGGTCGATCGTCAGCAGTGCGGTCATGGTTAGTCCCTCGTGTGCGATGGCGACGGGTCGCAACTCGCGCTGTCCGTCGGCTCTACACACGTCGGAATACGGCCGCTCTGTGGCTAACAGTTTGCAGGATATATCCTGCCGCTTATAACTGGGTTCCCTCGTCGATAGTCAGGCTGACCCGCCGATCGTCCGTTCGATCAACTGGCGTTGTCCCCGCCGAATCCGCTCAGAGAGAGCCGAAGTCGTCGTATCGAGTTCGTCAGCGAGATCTGAGAGCGTGGCGTCTCGGGGGACCTCGAAGTAGCCCATCCGGGCAGCCACGCGCAGTGCCTCGTGTTGGGGTGTGGTCAGGCCGTAATCGTCGGTCGGATCGGCTTCGGTCTCGAACAGACGCAGCGGCCGAAACTCGACGTCGGCTTTGGCACAGGCACTCCGGAACGCGTCGAGGTCGCTTCGATCCACGAAGCGTGCACTGACCTTCCATCCTCGCCCCGTCACTACCGCTCCGACCGGGTGAGTGCGCAAGTCGACGAGACGGGCGTAGACGCCGGTCGGGTCTTCCTCGAGAGTCACCCGGTATCTCGATTCGACGTACGCCGATTCGAGCGCGACGTACCCACGAATCAACGACCGGTCGTTCAGACACGTCTCTAGACGGTCCGGGTCGACGCCCGTTACAGAGAATACCAGCGCAGGTACGTCTCCAGTACCGGCGATCACGTTGTCGACGTGAAGTACTGTTTCGAGATCCTTGGCGGTTGCTGTGAGGGGAAACCTCGAGGAGAGCAGCTCGAACTCGCAGGCAAGGCTCATAGTCGATCGTTCGACGCGTATCGAGTTAACGTCGACGCACGGTTCTTGAAGCGCTGAATTCTGGCAGGCCGAACAACTCGAGTGTATCGGAATCGGTCAATCGAACGCGGACGGTTAGACCGAACGCGATGACGGCGATCCGACACCTAAGCGTCACGGCTTTGCCTTCGTCGTGACTACGACAGCCCATGAATCAGTCCGATCGCCCACGCCGCCTCCGGACCGATGGCATCAGGCCCCTCGTCAGCGAAACCACGCTCGAAGCCACTGATCTGATCGCCCCCGTCTTCGTCGATGCGACGGCTGACGGACGGGTTCCGATCGAGACGATGCCCGGCCACGAGCGCGTTCCCGTCGAGGAAGCGGTCGACCGCGTCGAGGAGATCCGCGAGACGGGCGTCGAAGCGATCATCGTCTTCGGCGTACCCGAATCGAAGGACGAGGAGGGATCGCGGGCCTGGGCCGCCGAGGGTGTCGTCCAGGAGGCCGTCCGGCGGATCACCGCCGAGACGGACGCTTACGTCATCACCGACGTCTGCCTGTGTGAGTACACCGACCACGGCCACTGTGGCCTGCTGGAACCCGACGCCCGCGAGGACCCGACTTTGACCGTCGAGAACGATCCCACCCTGGACGCCCTGGCTCGGACTGCCGTCTCCCACGCCGAGGCAGGGGCGGACATGGTCGCACCCTCCGCGATGATGGACGGGATGGTCGGGGCGATTCGGGAAGGACTCGACGACGCCGGGCATACCGAGGTGCCGATCATGAGCTACGCTGCCAAATACGAGTCGGCCTTCTACGGCCCGTTCCGGGACGCTGCTGACGGCGCACCCGCTTTCGGTGATCGCCGTCACTATCAGATGGACCCTGCCAACGCCCGCGAGGCTATGCGCGAGGTCGAACTGGACGTCGAGGAAGGAGCGGACGTGCTCATGGTCAAACCCGCACTTCCGTATCTCGATATCGTGAGGGACGTCCGCGAGCGCTTCGATCACCCCGTCGCCGCCTACAACGTCAGCGGCGAG